>JAYVQJ010000805.1:0-5532 GCA_043777235.1 Planctomycetia bacterium | reverse complement strand
AGTTTCAAAACTGGCCGCTGAGAAAGTAGACCAGTCACTCCGTGACTGGAATCTTCGAGTCACGGAGTGACTCGCCTACTTTTCTCTGCGGGTCTACTTAGCCAGCCACGGAATTCCGGGTGAGTGGTGGTATCTGCGAGGCTCGGCGATACACTTCCACCCGCGGCCAAACGGCCGATGAAGACCGACGGTTGGGAGAACTCGACGGTCAACCCATCACGCTTTTTGCGAATTCCTGCCTATTACGCATTCACAATGCCGCTGCGATGAAATGTCAAAGCGGCGAAATGCCACAGCGGCGCAGAGTCGTCGCCACTTCCAAGGCTCCCCTTGTGAGGTGATTTCTCGCAGTGAGTTCGCTCGCCCACGAAAGAGACTGATCATGTCGGACGACATCCAAAAACCGAATCCCGAACTTGAAGCCACGCTGAAGCTGGAACAACCCGAAGAACTCGAAGCCGAGACGCTTGAGTCAGAGTCACTCGAACACGGCCAGTTCGACGAAGCGTCGGATGACTTCGCGAATGAAGAACACGAGGACTCGGACGATGAGTTCGGTGACGGTGACGTCGAAGCGTTCGACTACGACAGCGAACCTAACGAGATCGTTGCCGAGTCGGCGGACGACGACAGCGAGACTCGACCCAGTCCTAAGCCGAAGCGAGGGGCGCGTCAGAAGGCTCGCGAAGAAGTGTTCGGTGACGGTTCCGATCTGTCGGACGAATTCGATGGCGACAACGATCCGTCACCGGGACAGCGATCGCCGAAGCATGAGTATTCCGGAGCGGCGAAGTTTGCTCCGCAACGGCTCGCCAAAATTCTGGCGGCGGCCGGAGTCGATGCGCGGCGGAAGTGCGAAGAGTATGTGACATCCGGCCGAGTCACCGTCGATGGCGAAGTCATCACCGACGTCGCATTTCGGGCTGATCCGTATTCGCAGAAGATTGAACTCGACGGCGAGAAGGTCAAGTTGCAGAAGAAAGTCTACTTCGCGCTCAACAAGCCGCGCGGAGTTGTCTGCACGAATCACGATCCGTCGGGGCGTCCGCGAGTCATTGATTTGTTTCCGCAGTTCCGCGAACGAATTTTTGCGATCGGCCGGCTCGACGAAGAATCGGAAGGTTTGTTGCTCGTCACGAATGATGGCGAACTCGCCAACCGCATGGCGCATCCGCGATATCGCGTCGCCAAGTTTTACTTGTGTCATGTGAAGGGCGTGCCGTCGACCGAAACGCTCGCGTCCCTGAAACGCGGCATGTTCTTCGAGGAGGGACGATTCAATGTCGAAGGAGTCCGATTGAAGAAGGCGGTTGGCGACAGTGCCTATTTGGAAATCGTGCTCAACGAAGGCCAGAACCGCGAGATTCGCCGGCTGATGGCGAAGGTCGGCCACAAGGTCATGCGTTTGAAACGTGTTGGTTTTGGACCGATTCGTCTGGGAGATCAACCGGCCGGATCTTATAGGCCACTCAGTAACGACGAGATGAAGATGCTCCAAGACTTGTCGGAACAACGAGCGCATCTCGACAACACCGCTGGCCGAGGCCGCAAGAAAAAGTTCGGCGACAAACCGGCATTCGGAAGTAAGCCGGCGTTCGGCGGCAAACCTCAATTTGGCAGTAAGCCGCCGGTTGGAAAGCCGGCATACGGGCAGCCGCCTCGCGGTGCCAAGCCGGCGTACGGTTCATCGAGCCGTGGTCCCGCAGCGCCGTACGGTGATCGACCGCCGCGACGAAAATTTGTCTCACAGGAGTCCGAAGAAGTCACTGACTTCACCGCCGACGGCGACTTCGATCAGGGAGAGACTCGCGAGCGTCGTCCCGTCAGTCAGCCGCGTCCGGGTGGATACTCGCAAGGTGGATACGGTGCTCAAAGTGGTCAACGCCGCGACACACGACGCAGTGACGATCAACAAGCCGGTGGTCCACCGCGCGGACAACGTCGTCCGCTGCGCCGTGACGATCAACAAGGTGATGCTCAAGGCGCACCGCCGCGATACTCACGCGGAGGCGGAACCGATTACGGACAAGGTGGATCTCGTGGTGGAGCCGGTTATGGACAAGGCGCTCCTGCGAATCGCCGCCGATCGAACGAAGATCAGGGGGACAATCAGCAGGGCGGATACTCACAACAGCAGCAAGGCGGATACTCGCAGCAAGGTGGGTACTCATCGCGACCGCCTCAAGGAGGGCAGGGGGGCAATCGACGTCCGCCGCGCCAGTATCAAGACGATCAAGTGCCGGAGTCGCTCCAATCGGAATCGACCGACAATGATTTCGGAGGTGGACGTCGCCGCTTGGTGACGGAGGACACACCGGAATCATCATTCACTCGTCGTCCACCGCAGGGAGCACCTCGCGCACCGCGAGGCGCACGTCCGCCCGCTCCTGGAGGTCGGCCACCGCGTCGACGATATGTTTCCGATGAAGCGGGTTCACAGCAGGAATCGGCGGGTGGATATTCCGCTCAACGTCGTCCGGCTCAAGGACCACGCGGTTACGGTCAAGCGGGGAATCGCGAGCTGCCTGCTCGCGGTCGACGGCCGGGACCAGTGCAGCCTCCGCGACCGATGACGGCGGATGGCAAAGAGATTTTGCAAGGCAAAGTCACCGGATATCGAACCGCCCCGAAAGAAGGACTCGCGCGCCGTCGAAAGAAGGCGGTCGATGGGATGCAGATCGTTCGCAAGCAGCGTCAGCAACGACGTCGCAAGACGGACGAGTAATTATCACGGCGATGCCGGAAGAAGTTCCGTTTGGTTGTTCGGTGGCGCACTGGGACTGTTGTGGTGCGTGTTGGAGTTCACCGCAAGCGGAACTGCAATTGCGGTGGCGACACCAGCGGCGACCGTCAGTCCGACGGCCGCCGCGAGGCCATTGTTCATTCCCATGAAACTGCCACCGCCGTTCTGGCCTCGGACGATGACCATTGGCGGAGCGAGCAGCAAGTGGCTGCGCGAGTTCGGCGGCGCGGCCGCCGTTGTCCATGCGCGAATGAGTTGCAGGCTGTCGCCGGACTTCACGAGATAGATGCCTCCTTTGGGAAGCGTCACACGAAACTCACCCGATTCGTCAGCGGTCGCGCGAGCAATCTCGTGACTCGCTTGCGTCACAAGAATCTCGGCATTCGGAACGATCGCTCCGTGAGCATCAACGACACGTCCCACCAAGATGTGTGCGGTTTGCAGTTGAATGTCGATCGGGCGGAAGTCCGTTTGAGGACGTGCCGAGGTCGCGTTTGAAGTGGGTGAGCGATCGCTGGCCTCAAAGGAACTCGCAGTCGCAGGCAGCATCAATGGCACAACGGCGAGCGCGGCGGAAAGTCGTTGAATGGAATTCGCAGACATGTCGGCGAGTCCTTTTGTGAAGAGCGTCCGCCAGTCGGTGAGTTTCGAAGATTGAACTCACGGAGGAGAGAATCTCGACCGGCGAAGGGGAGAGTGGCGGGAATGTAAAGAAACTCGCGGTGATCGAGGCAATCCCAGTCTGCGAGAATCACCCGGCAATATGGGGGCTTTCGCAGAGTGGTGAAGCGAGGCAGCTCGGAGTTCGCCGCACGGAAACCAGCGGATCAAATGGTCGGCGGCAATCACCGAGATCATCCGAAAATTAGAGGAGACTTTTCCTCGTTCGGCCGATGAAAGGACGTGCGCAAAGTTCGACTGATCGGCAAAGAAGACTCAATTGACAAAGTCCCCCGACAGTCGAGACAACTCTGCCGTCAGAGCTATGAGAAGCTTGATGTTTGCCGAATTTGTGCGGCGACGTCGAAAAACAAGCGGCTTTGATTCCCACCAAAAACACTCTGCATCAACTCAGCGTCTCGTCCGCTGATCTTTGAGTCTTGAATTCACACCGGCACACCAGGAGTTGCACACGCAATGTCAACCGCCACCTTGGACGCTCCCGCATCCAGCAACGGCAAGAAATTGGAGAATCTCGAAACAGTCGTCATCCGCTTTTGTGGCGACTCCGGCGACGGAATGCAGTCGGTCGGAATTCAGATGACGAACGCCTCGGCGATTTTCGGCAACGACGTCTGTACGTTCCCCGATTTCCCTGCCGAGATTCGTGCTCCCGCCGGTTCGCTCTTCGGAGTTTCCGGCTATCAATTGTGCTTCTCGAATCACGAGATCTTCACGCCCGGCGATGACGTCGACACGCTGGTCGCGATGAATCCGGCAGCGCTCAAGACCAACATCGCCGATCTCAAACGCGGTGGCACGCTGATCGTCAACGAAGAAGAGTTCAACAAGGGCGGTTTGCAAAAAGCGCTGTACGACGCGAACCCTCTCGACGACGAAACCTTGATGGCCAAGTTCCGGGTTCACAAAGTGCCAATGACGCGGCTCAACCGCGACGCGGTCGATGGCCTGGGACTCTCGCTCAAAAATGCAGATCTGTGCCGCAACTTCTTCGCGCTGGGCTTGGTGTATTGGCTTTACGACCGTGATCCAAAGCCGACCGAAGAGGCTATTCGGACGAAGTTCGCCAAGAAACCGGACGTCGTCGAGGCGAACTTGCGGGCACTGCGAGCCGGCATGAATTACGGCTTCTCGACGGAATCATTCACAGTTCACTATCACGTTCCGCCGGCCAAACTGCCCGCTGGCAAGTACCGCAAGATCACCGGCAACGAAGCGGTCGCGATGGGCTTGGCGACGATGGCCAAGCTCTCTGGTAAGACCGTCGTCTTCAGCGGCTATCCGATCACGCCCGCCAGCGACATCTTGCATGACCTGTCGATGTTCAAGCACTTCGGCGTCAAGACGTTTCAAGCCGAAGACGAAATTGCCGCGATGTCTTCCTGTGTGGGTGCCGCCTTCGCCGGCCAACTGGCGGTCACCGCCAGCAGCGGTCCTGGCATCTGCCTCAAGGGTGAGGCGATGGGCCTGGGAATGATGACCGAGTTGCCAATGGTCATCATTGATGTCCAGCGTGGCGGACCGAGCACCGGGCTGCCGACCAAGACCGAACAATCTGACTTGTTGCTCGCCATGTACGGCCGCAACGGAGAATCGCCGTTGCCGATCGTCGCCGCGTCGGGCCCCGGCGATTGCTTTGGAATGATTCAAGAAGCGTTTCGCATCGCCACCGAGTTCATGTGCCCGGTGATCTTTCTCTCCGACGGCTACATCGCCAATGGAGCTGAGCCGTGGCAAATTCCGAAGGTCGAAGACTTGCCGCGATTAAAGATCGAACATCTCACCGCTCCAAACGGTGAGAACGGCGAATACCTGCCGTACAAGCGGAATGAAAAACTCGCCCGCCCTTGGGCCAAACCGGGCACTAAAGGTTTGGAGCACCGCATCGGCGGACTCGAAAAGAAGGACGTCACCGGCAACATTGACTACTCGCCAAAGAACCATCAGCACATGACCAACACGCGAGCTCAGAAGGTCGCGAACATTGCCAACTACATCCCGGAGCAAACGGTCGAAGGGCCGGCCACCGGCAAGCTGCTCGTCATCAGTTGGGGCGGAACTTACGGAGCCGTCCGTACTGCCGTGCAACAAGCTCAAGCCGCCGGCAA
>JAYVQJ010000804.1:0-5532 GCA_043777235.1 Planctomycetia bacterium | reverse complement strand
GGTTGAGCCACGAACTGTGTTTCGGGAGGTAGACGAACCGAATGCGGTGGCTCGCAGCGGCGAGGAATTCGCGGCGAGTGGCTTGCGACTTGAGGATGCCTTCCACCCTTTTTTCCCAGCGCGTCGCTCACGCCGCACTTCTGGGCGACCCACTCCACGAGGCTGGCCGATTGGTGCGTGTTGAGGTTGTCCACCACGAAGATCCATTCGGCGGTGTCGTCGAGTTGGACCGTGCGGGCGATGTGCTCGACGAATTCCGGTTCGGTGCGAGTGGCTTCCAACGTCGGCGACACGATCTGGCCCGTGACCACATCCAATCCCGCCGTCAGCGTGGTCGTGCCGTGGCGGATGTCTTCGTACTCTTGCTTGGCGACTTGGCCCGGTTGAGCGGGCTTGTTCGCCGCCGGTCGTTCGAGGGCTTGCAAGCTGGTGGCTTCATCAACGCTGACGGTATGCGTGCCGTTGGTCTGCGCCTTGGCGGGTGCTTCCAGGTACGTCTGGCAGACCGTCTCAACTTCACGCTGAAACTTGGCCTGGTCCTTCTCGGTCGTGTTAAGCCACATCTTGCAACGCTGCGGCTGTACGGCGGCACGCTGCAAGTAACGACCGATCTGGGCTCGCGAAATCGTCGGCACGATCTTCCGCTTGAGCGCTTCGTCACGGAGTTCGTCCAATGTCCAGCGCGTGATCGGCCGCCCCGAAAGCTGCGGTTCTTCACAGGCCAACGCCACGATTTGCGCGACTTGCTCGGCCGTCATCTTGCCCGGCGATCCTGGTCGCGGAGCATCGGCCAGCACCTCCCCGCCTCAGTCATATCAGACAGGGGCCTCACGCAAACGGCGAGGTTCGTGGCATTCCCACACACAGAGGGCCTCCCACGAGTCACGCCACCGCTGTCGCCACGTTCCCACCTGCTGCGGATTGAGCTCCACCTCCGTCGCGATCTCCTGATTCCATCGCCCTTCAAACGCCAACACCATGATCGCTGCCCGTTGCACGACACTCTTCGATTCCGTGCGTGACCGACTCAACTCCTGCAACGCGCTCAACTGCTTCTCGCTGAGCTTCACCTTCGCCGCCTTCGCTGGCATGCTCTTCCTCCTTGACCCCAACATCGAGGTCTGCGAGGAATATCCAAAATCCCGATTCCATGAAACAACGGTTCCGAGATGTGGCACTAGGTGGCGGTGCGGGAAACTTCGGTCTTCACGGCAGTGGCATGACGCCGATGCGAGGACAATCCGCAGCGAACGGCGGGACGGCAGAAGGGGGCGGAGTTGCCGCGCGCAGTGGACGTGTCAGACTGCTGGAATCACGAATTCAAGAGGACCAAGCGATCGGCGGCTCAACCGGTAACGGAGGGAGCGGGACTTCGGGTTGGAATTTCAATGCCTCAGGCCAAAGTGGTGGGCTTGGTGGTAACGGTGGCAATGGCGGCGATGTCCGAGGCAGTGGCTTGGCCTTGTCCGACGGCTCGGCACGGATTGGGACCGAGGTGATCGGAAACTTGGCAAAGGCCGGCAATGGGTCGAACGGAGGAGTTGGCGGCGGTTCGCGAGATCGCCAAGGCGCGGGCGGTGGAGTCGGAGGGAAGGGTGGGAGCGTGTTCGGTTCGGGATTGGCTTCTGGAGCCGTGCTGCTTTTCGAGACCAGTCTTTCCTCGAATCCGGGAATGGTGGGCTCTGCGGGCAACGGCGGACTGAGTGGCTCTAACGGCGGCCAATACGAAGATTTCCCTCGCACCAGCAGCTCTGCCGGCATCGCGGGCACCACCACAGAGATCGTTACGAGTAACACGATCAATCGGGCTGCGACGATCCGCCTGACGGCAAACCCTCGACCGTTCGTGTTGTCACGCAGCGGCAATGACCTCGTGTTGCGCAACGCATCGGGGATTGAGTTGTTCCGCAACACAGTGGCAACGGCTACTCGGTTGGAAATCATCGGAACCGACGCGGACGAGACATTGGTCATTGATCTTTCTGCGGGCAATCCAATTCCCGTCGGGGGCGTCGTGTTTCGTGGGATGGGGCAATCGGCCGGAGATATTTTGGAACTTCGTGGAACCGCCGCTTGGGCGATTCAAGATGTCGTGAATGGTTCAGCGGGACGGTTCGATGTCGATGGTTCACTGATTGAGTTCGAGCAAGTCGAGCGTGTCGCGGATCGCATCGTCGCCGAGACTCGGATGTTCGCGTTCGGGGACGGCACGGACTTTATCGAGTTGCGTGACGGTGCTCAGTCGGGCGATGGCATCAGCCAGTTGATGCTCGGCGGGCAGATGGTCGCGGAGTTCACGAATCCGACGTTCTTGCTGTCGGTGTCGGCCGGTGGGGGTAACGACGTGCTGCGAGCCGTTTCGGTTGATAGCACTTGGACTGCAAGCATTCGGCTAGATGGTGGCGACGGTGACGATCAGGTGACGTCGGGACTCGCGGCGGTTGGCGCGAGGTTGCAGGGCGGGGCTGGCAACGATCTGTTGGATTCCAACAATGCTCCCGACACGCTGGTCGGCGGTGATGGACTGGACACGCTCAATGGGCGCGGCGGCGCGGATTGGATGCTCGGCGGCGCGGGCGATGATTCGATGAGCGGAGGCGGCGGCAACGATTTAATGGCGGGAGATGCGGGCAACGACACGTTGGTCGGCAACGCCGGCTTCGATTCACTCTTCGGTGGCGACGGCGACGATTCGATGCGCGGCTCGACCGAGGATGACACGCTCGACGGCGGCGCGGGGTTCGACCGAGCGGTCGCGGTGGTGGATGCGAACATCGTGTTGACCGATTCGTCACTCGCTGGCGAAGGGGCTGACGTGCTTCGCAACATGGAAGCGGGCGTGCTCATCGGTGGTGCGGCGGCGAATCGGCTGGATGCGTCGGCATTCTCCGGTTCGATCACGTTGCGTGGCGGTCTCGGCAACGACACGTTGCTCGGAGGTTCGAACGCCGATTTGCTACAGGGTGACGAGGGAAACGATTCGCTGATCGGCAACGATGGCAACGACGTGCTGACCGGTGGATTTGGAATCGACAATCTCGATGGCGGCGCGGGAATCAATCGGCTGGTCGAATCGTTCGATGTGAACATGCTACTGACCGACACAAGCTTCGCCGGGTTCGGAACAGATACGCTCCAGCGAATTCAGGAAGCGGACCTGACTGGTGGCTCGCACAACAATCGCCTCGACGCTCGCGCGTTTCGCGGCCGAGTCACCCTGCGAGGCGGAGCCGGCGATGACACGCTGCGCGGCGGTTCGGCGGCGGACTTGTTGCTCGGTGAGGACGGGAACGACTCCTTGATTGGCAACGCGGGAGACGACCGGCTCGAAGGCGGCGCGGGGACCGACGACTACTCCGGCGGTGGTGGCACGGATCGACTCGTTGAGTTCGTTGACGGCGACGCCACACTGACCGCGACGCAACTCGTCCGCGCGATCGTCGAACCGCACTTGCTCGTCGAGGAAGCGGAACTGCTCGGCAGCGACGGTCCGAATCGTTTGATCGCCTCGGCGTTCGGCGGCCGAGTGACATTGGACGGCGGAGCCGGCGATGACACGTTGGACGGCACTCGTTCGGGTGACGTGCTTCGCGGCGGAGCGGGCAGAGATGCACTCTTCGGCCGACAAGGGGACGACACGCTGGCTGGCGGTGGTGACGACGATGAATTGTCCGGCGGTCTCGGCAACGATGTCCTCACCGGCGGAGACGGCAACGATGTGTTGATGGGACAAGAGGGCCGCGACGTCGCACGCGGTGATGCCGGAGCGGACCTCTTTCGGGGCGCGATCACGGACGACACGCTCGATGGCGGCGACGGCCCCGACCGCGTGATGTTCACCACCACTGGCAACGTGACGCTCAACGATGCGTCGCTGACTGCCGAGGGCACGGCTTCGCTGACCGGAATCGAACTGGCGGAACTCTCCGGCGGCCCCGCGAATCAACGCCTCGACGCCAGCGGCTTCTCCGGCGACACAACGCTGACTGGCGCTCGCGGCAACGACACACTGCTCGGCGGTCGCGGCAACGATTTGTTCCTGGCCGGCGCGCCAGCCGAAGATCAAATCGACGGAGGCCAAGGGGACAACACGCTCCGCTGGTCGCAAACGCCCGCCTCGCTCAATCTCACGGACGCCCTTGCGCAGACTGTCTCGAAAATCCGTCGCTTCGATCTGACCGGCGCGGCGACCTCGGCCATCACGCTGGAAGCCCTCCCTTTCTCGCGCCGAGCGGCCAATCCCAACGGCCTGATCCTCTTGGTCGATCCCAGCGACCAAGTGCAAATCACCGACACCGGCTGGAGGTCACTCGAAGCCCAAGACGGTTTCGCACGATTCCGACGCGGGACGTTGAATCTGTCGATCACTGCCAGAGCCACGATCGCAATCGCCAGCCCTGCACCGTCAGCACAAGGCACCGTCAGCACAAGGCACCGTGGCGGCGTTCGTCGCTGACTCAAATCAACTGCCCAGCGTCACGATGTCCGAAAATCAAATCGCGGATTTTGACCTCGACGGTGATCCCGATATCGCCTTTCGATCGGGTGAGGTTTTGCGAAATGACGGAGCGGGAGTCTTTACCTTGATGCAAAACGTCGGCGGCTTGGTGAGTTTGGCTGCGGACTTCGATTCCGACGGCGACATCGACCTGCTCTCTGGTCAGTACGATAGTTTCGTCTGGCTGAACGACGGCACCGGACATTTCACGCGAGTTGATTCCGGTATCACTGGTGGGTCCGAGCAACAAGTGGCGGATCTCAATCAGGATGGCTTTCTCGATCTCGTGTCGGTGAAGAACTACTCAACGTATGACTTCGACACGCGCCGATGGACTGATGACTTCAGAGTTCACATTCAGCTCAATGACGGCACAGGCCGGTTCGCATCGATCCATCAAACCTTCTCCATCGACGATGCCGCAGCCTTTGTGACGCCGGTGGACGTGGATGGTGACGGAGATGTGGACATCGTCCATGCCTATGGCCGAATTGGCTCCGAGATTTTCTTGAACGACGGTACCGGAACCTTCACCAAGTCGGCCGCCAAGCTGCCCGTCACGAACGGTACTCAGCAAATCGCTTGGGCGGACATCGACGGCGATGGCGATCCCGATGCGTTCGTCGCCAACTACTACGGACATCAGACGGCGGTCCTGCTGAATGCCGGAGACGGCACGTTCACGCGCAGCCCACAAGACTTGTTCGACATCGGCTTGCCCGGTTCCGACAGGGTGACACTGGCGGACATCGACGGAGATGGCGATTGGGACGCGGTCGTGCGACCAAACGAGCAATTATGGAATGATCCGCTCCCCTACCGAATTCTGACCAACGATGGCCATGGGCGATTTGAGGACTCCGGCATTCGATTGGGGAGTTTTCAAGTGACCGGTGCCGCTGACTTTGATCTGGACGGGGCCGTTGACCTCATTGGTTATGAGTACGACGCCACGACGTCACGACCGGTCGGGAGAATCCTCTGGAATCGCGGCAGCGCTCAAGTCCTCGCGCTGCCCGACACCGGCGGCACCT
>JAYVQJ010000803.1:0-5536 GCA_043777235.1 Planctomycetia bacterium | reverse complement strand
CGATCGTGTAGACCATCGGTTGATTCAGGGTCGCATTCGGCGGCGCGATTTTTTCGATCTTCAACTCTGGCCGCTGCGGCCCGCGCGGAGCATCCGCTCGGACAGTTCCGTCACCGGCGATCGATTCGTCATTGTCGTGAGTGTTGAGCGGCGCGGCGTTCGTCGTCTTCAGCCGATTCGGTTGCGGTGAATCGTCGGTCTTATGGCGTGCTTTGATCGGCAGTGCCGGAGGCATATCGGCATCATCAGGAAGCGGCAGCAATTCCAGCGGTTCTTCGGCTGGCGGCACCGGCAGATCAGGAGTGCGCATCTTGCCGTTGATCATCTTCGGCGGATTGTCGGCGAAGAGATTCTCTTCGTCATCAAGCGGCGACTTCTTCGACGTCTTCCTGGTGGGCTTGTCGTCGAAGCTCGGCTCATCGAGATCGAGCGTCAATCCGCGCTCCGGCTTCGTGCCACCGGTGAGCGAGATTGGTTCTGGTAACGGCCTAGAGATGCGATCGTCATCACGTGGTGGACTGTTCGCAGTCAAGCGGTCGATCTCGGCCAGCACCGCTTCCGGAGTGTCTTCGAGCGGCCCGAATGTCGCGGGTAAATCCGCCGCCTCGGCCGCCTTCAACCGAGCATCATCGAGCCGCCCATCATCGAGCAGTTTGCGAGCCAGCTTGATCAACTCTTGAGCTTGCTTCTTGGCATTCTGCGGCACCGGAATCGGTTTGGGCTCGTCGTCGAACGGAGGCAACTCAGCCGGTGCGGTTCGCCTGCTGGTGGTGGCCGGAGCATCGTCGCCGGGTTCGTTTGGAAACTCGTCGAACGTCAATTCTGCTCGCGGTGTGCGTTTGGTTTTCGTCGCCGCCGAAGGCTCGATCTGCATCGACGAGATTTCGTCATCGTTCGGATCAAACGACGCGCGCGACGCCGATGAACGGGACGTCTTTGAAGTCACGGATTTTCGCGGTGGCAAATCATCGAACGCGGATTCCAACGAATCATTTTCAACCGGCTCCGATCGCCGGGACTTCATGCTGAAGCGACGCGGCTCGGTGTTTCCTTCCGGTGGATCGTTGCTTTGCCCCTTTGGCGAGGGGGAGTCCAATTCTTCGAGCGGCTTGAAGTCCTCGAAGCTGACTTTCTTCTCGGTCTTCGCCACCGGTTTTTGGTTGATCGTTCGCTGAAACTGCATGATTCCCAGCAGTCCCAGCACAACGCACCCCGCCAACGCCGTCAATTTCCAAATCGAATTGCCGCTTTGCATGGGATTCCCTTCCCCCGAAACTTGGAGCAGGTTTCCAACCTGCTCGAGACCTTCTGGCAGGTTGAAAACCTGCCCCACAACCAGCAACAACCGCCGTTGTGCTCATGGATTTCGCAAGCCGCGAAAGCCAGCCACACTCGGCAGTCGCGGCGTTACATATCAGATGGGCGAAAACGGGTGAAGACGAGTTTCGGGGAATCCAAGGTTGGTGAATTGGCAATGACAAATTACGAATTGCAAGGAAACGTCACGAGATGACGACTCCCGATCATTCGTAATTCCTCATTCGTAATTCATTCTTGCCGCGTTGCCACGAACGCGAACTTGCGGCCAGCCATCAGTGCTGTGCCGGCCATCGTTCCCTTGTCCGTCGTGAAGAGAAACGCATCGACCGAGACCTGCGAGTTCGCGAGGTCGATCTCCAGCTTGGCTTCGTGCGGGATGTTCGACACCTTGCCGTACAACTCGTAGCGGCTCTTCGTGTCGTCGGACACAAACTTGCCGACCAAGTTCCGTTGCTCATTGACTTGGATTTCCCAAATGCCGGTCCAGCGGCCGTCGATGCTGACTTTCCAAGTACCAGCGAAGTCGCGAGGCAAGACTCCGTCGTGATCGTTGGGATTCGGCTTCGCCGCATCGGCAGCCGGAAGCTGCGAGCCGTTCATGCCGAACAGCTTTGCCTCGCCGACCGGTTTGATGATCCCGGATTCAGTGAACTCGATGTCCGCACCGCTGTCACTCGGCACGACTTGGCCGATGTCGAAACTGAACGAGTGCCCGGCGAAGACCATCACCTCTTTGCCGTTGGCGGTCGTCTGCCCCTCGCGATCTCCCCGATAGGTGACGAAGCGTTCGAGCACCAACACCGACAGCGGTTGCTCGCGACCCTTCACCTTGCGTTGCCCCCAGGACAACAACGCTTTCGCCCAATGTCCGTCGTTCGTTTGCACGATCAAACAGGGCGAGCTGATCTTGGCCGACAGCGGCTGCCACTTCGCAGCGGTCGCGGCGGAAAGTTCTGACAACGGCTTCGACTCTTTCGTCGCCGCCCTCAGTCCCGCCAGCGAATGCCGATCGAATACATCGCCGGCCGACGCGAAGTTCGACCCCAAGACAGCCAAGCAGACAATGGCGACTCGACACATCGCGACGCAGGTTGTCAGACGTAGCCAATGACCGACCAGTGCAAAGTGAAGAGTGCAGAGTGCAAAGTAAAAAGTGCCAGGCGCAGAGAGCGGAATCACGGCGGTGCTCAATTTGCACTTTGCACTCTGCACTCGGAACTTTGCACTTCCTTCCCAAGACTCTCGCCACACAAAGTTTTGAAACGATTGTTTCACAGAATTCAGGCTCATCAGGCAGACTCCTCATTTGAAGGACCAAGCGGCAAGCATCTTCGGCAGGCTCTTCGCAACCGGCAAGCCGCTCAGATCGTGAAAGTCGTGGCCGACGCGATCCTCTTGCCATGCTTCGCGGACTCGCATGGCGAGCAGCACTGCGACAACCGGCGGGCTGATTGGGCCGAATTCCGTCGAACCTCAACTTCGACAAAAGTTTGACCAGATCTGCGCGGGTAGAGTTGCCTCACGCAAACCGCACGGGGCTTGTCCCGGTGGCTCGCGGGATATTGCACGACTTCAACCACGAGGCTGACGGCACGACGTTTCTCGGTTCTGGACCACGACCGCTCATCCGGTCGTTGAAGGAGATTGATCGGCTCAACCGGACTGTCCCGAAATCCGTTTCACCCACCGAAGGACTCGGTGCGCTCGTCATGGATTTCTCGTCGTCCGCCGAAGTCGATCATCGGATTCACACGCCGGATCATGCGGCGCGGGTCTCCCGATGTTTCGCAGCAGTCGTCATGCAACATCTCGACAACCACCGGGACAGGTTCTGCTAATCGTAGGGTGGGTCAAGCATCGCGAGACCCACCGAACGTGGTGGTGGGTCTCGATGACTCGACCGACCCGACAAAGGTGAGACATGTCGATCACTCGGAACATCTTGGTGTTGGCACTGACCGTCTGCGTCGGTTGCCAGAGCGTGGCTCGACCCGCGCCGTGGCAAACACGGCGCGTGCCGAGTTCTCCTCCAATCATCGTGTCACCTCCGGTCACTGTGTCCCCTCCGGTCAAAGTGTCACCGACGAAACCGCCGAGCAAATCGCCTCAATGGCAACCGACACCGGCCGAACCAAACGGTAAGCGAGTCCCCGAACCGACACCTGATCCGCAAGCAAAGAACGGGAGCAAGTCGCTCTCCAACAAACTCAACGCGCAGACCAATCAACCGGTCGCACCAGGAACGGAGAAACCTCAACTCCGCTTCCAGCCAGTGCTGCCTCGAAGTTCGTCGGAGAGGGAGCCGACGAATGGAGCCGCGATTGGTTCGCGCGACATCACCGGCGGCGAGACGACACCGGACATCGTCGTCTCGCCGCCGAAGAACGTTGGGCCGAAGCGAAGTGGCGCGATCGACGACGCTCTGCGGCGAGAGACCAACAAGCCTATCGGACCGAGCCTCGGCTTCGAAGTTCTTCCGCCGCCGAATGATTCGCTGCAGCTTGATTCACGGCCGTTGGACTCACCGCCGATCAACTTTCCGTCAACGAATTCGCGATCGAGCGATTCACCGCTGAATCTGGTCGTCAAAGCTCCGCGCCAACGGCCAGTGAGCGGGACGGTCACGTTCGATATCGTCGTGCGCAATGACAGCGCCGATCCGCTGGCCAATGTGCTGGTCAACGCCGAGTTTGAAGACGCGCTCGTGTTTCCCGGTCGCGAAGAAAAGCATGTCAAGAAAAACCTCGGCCAATTGGCTCCCGGCCAATCGCGCGAGATGCGGCTGACACTGTCGAGCAATCGGCTCGGGCAACACGAATGCCGCTTCACCGTTTCAGCGGACGACATTGACCCGCTCGAACAAACCAAGAAGGTCGAGTTTATCGATCCGAAGTTGCTGGTCCGTTTGATCGGCCCCGCTCGGCGCACGGTCGGCAGCCGCGCCGAGTTCACCGTCAAGATCGCCAACACGTCCGACCAACCGATCGACGACTTACAGGTGACGCTGCATCATGACGCCGCGTTGACTCCACACGTCGCGACCGGTGGATTCCAAAAGGAAGCAAACGCCCTGCGCTGGTCGCTCGGCCGTTTGGAAGCTGGCGCGGGGGTGCAAGTCCAAGCCGAATTCGACTGCAAGCAACTCTCCGAGCAATCCTGCATCACCGCCGAGGCTCGCAGCGAACAACTCTCCGCCGTCGCCGTCGAAGATTGTGTGACTGTCGTCGCTGTTCCGGGACTGCTCGACCTGCGCGTCTCCGACGTCACCGATCCCATCCAAGTCGGCGACGAGGCCGAGTACGAAATCACCGTCCAAAACCTCGGCCTGCGAGCCGTCTCCGAAGTGCAACTCGACGTGCAATCGTCCGAGCATCTCAAGCTCGGCACGCACGACGCGAAGCTCGATGACCGCGCGGTGACGCTCACGCCGTCCGACCACAACGGCACCCTGCGACTCGTTCTGCCCGGATCACTCGCCCCCGACGCGATGCTGAAGATCACGCTCCGAGCGAAAGTCCTCCGCCCCGGCGACGCCGAAGTCCGAGTCGTCGCCACACTCGGCACAGACACCGCCGTCGAAGCCACCGAATTCACGTCGATCAATCCGTAGGCATCGGAAACTTTGGAGGTTGCACGGACTCCAAAGCAGAATTTTCAGACCAAAAGAACCGCATTCTTAGCCACGGATGGAACACGGATGAAACACGGATTCGGGCGACAGAAATCGTTTACTGATCCGTGTTTCATCCGTGGCAGAAATGTTTTCTGGTTGCAGTTCCTCCGCGCCATAATCAATTCGGGCTCTCCGCCATTCGTGTTGATCATTGTGGCAAATCAGCCGGCGGGCGCTAGCCCCGGTTTGTTTTCACTGAACGCGGCGAAGCCGCAACCAAATCGTAGTTCGGACGCCTACGTCCGGACTGACGACTGACCGGACGTAGGCGTCCGGTCTACAAAGTTACGCGCACGGCGCGCATAACTGACAGTCGAAGACTCTAACCGGGGCTAGCGCCCTGCGGCTGATGAAGGCGTTCCAACACGGAAAGGAAGTGGCCAATCAGCAAGCAATCGTCTCGCACCATTCCAAACGACGAAGCTCAGCCCACCAAAAACCTCACGGCGTTCGGGATCGGTCCACGGCTGGCTAATGTTTCCAATTGGGAAAATGGTATCGACACACCAGCACGACGCGCGAGCGAGTGGTTGTTCGAGAAAA
>JAYVQJ010000802.1:0-5549 GCA_043777235.1 Planctomycetia bacterium | reverse complement strand
CCTCGAAATGTCGCATCACACTCTCTAACCCAATCTGAATCGGCTCCCTCACCACGTCATGCTCCCTGCGTTGTGAATGACAATTCAACACAGAGAACTAATAGCATCAAAACACTTAATGCGCAAACTACCCAAAACCCCTAAAGTGCGCGCTGGCCCTGCCCCTCAGCCCCTTTTCCTCAGCATACGGCGATGGATAATGTGCCGGTACTGCGATTGCAGTCGACCATCATTTCTCGTTTGCGACTTGGACAACATGCACGACACCAGTGATCGGGAGTCAGCGAAGGTTCTGCACGATGCGCGGGCGGCGTATCAGTCGCTCGCTGATTATTTGCCGCTGAGCTTCATCGTCAAAGATTTGCAGGGGCGGCGAATCTTTGCCAATCGGCATTACTGTGAAGAGCACAATGCCGACTTATCGCAGGTTTTGGGAAAGACGGATTTCGATTTGTTTCCGGAGGAGCTCGCTCGCAAGTTCGCGGCGGACGATCGGCACGTGATTGAGACCGGCGAGGTGTTGCACGACGTCCAAGAGCCGAAGCGACTGGACGGTTCCCGACGGATTATCGATCGTGTGAAATCACCGGTTCGCGATGCCGACGGATCGATCGTCGGCGTGCAAGTCATGCTTTGGGACGTGACCGAAGATGTAACGGCTCGACAAGCGTTACGAACGTCTGAGGCGAATTATCAATCGCTGGTCGAGAGCCTGCCGCTCAGCGTGTTTCGCAAAGACGCCGACTTTCGGCTGGTGTTCGGCAATAAGGGTTTTTGCGAAACGATTGGAATTCCGTTGGAGACGTTTTTTGGCAAGACCGATTTCGAAATCTTTCCCAAGGACTTAGCCGAGAAGTATCGTCGCGACGATGTCCACATCATGGAGACTGGGGAGACCATCGAAGACATCGAAGAGATTATTCATCCCGATGGTCAGCGCATTTACATTCAAACGTTGAAGGCGGCCGTGCGTGATGCGGACGGTCACGTGATCGGAATTCAGGGGATGTTTTGGGATGTCACCGATCGCCAGCGTGCCGAGGAAGCGTTGCGTCGTGCGAAAGAAGCGGCCGACGCCGCCAGCAAAGCCAAGAGCGACTTTCTGGCCAACATGAGCCACGAAATTCGGACCCCCATGAACGCCGTCATCGGCATGACTGAAATGCTGTTGGACACTCGGCTGACTCCCCTGCAGCACGAATACCTGACGATCGTGCAGGAGTCGGGCGAAGCGCTGCTCACGCTGATCAACGACGTGCTCGACTTCTCGAAGATCGAGGCGGGCAAGTTTGAACTGGATCATTCGGTCTTCAACGTGCGTGAGATTTTCGGTGATGCCCTGAAGTCGCTCGCGGTCCGAGCGGCGCGGCAGGAACTGGAACTGGCCTTCGATATTGATCGCGACGTTCCGCAGATGCTCGAAGGGGACTACGCGCGGTTGCGCCAGATCGTCATCAATCTCGTCGGCAACTCGATCAAGTTCACTTCGCAAGGGGAAGTGGTGCTGACGGTTCGCTGCGTCAGCCGCGAAGACCGAGGCATCGTGCTCCAGCTTTCCATTCGAGACACGGGGATCGGCATTCCCGCCGATAAGCTCGAGTTGATTTTCGAGGAGTTTCAACAGGTCGATTCCTCAACCACGCGGACCTATGGCGGGACCGGACTCGGACTGGCTATCTGCTCGCGACTGGTCAGTTTGATGGGCGGTCGCATCTGGGTCGAAAGCGTGCTGGGCAGCGGCAGCACGTTCCATTTCACCGTGAGGCTCGTCGTCCGTGATGATATCGCATGGCCGGCTCGGCAGCAGACGGAAGTCCTGTCGGAGACACCGGTGTTGGTTGTCGATGACAACGCCACCAACCGCCGCATTCTCAACGAAGTTTTGACGAACTGGGGCATGAGTCCGACGCTTGCTGAAAATGCCCACGAAGGGCTGCGGTTGCTGCGCGAAGCTCACTCGCGGCATCAGCCGTTCCGGCTGATCCTTTCCGATGTGAACATGCCCGAGGTGAGCGGCTTTGACTTTGCTGAGTGGGTTCGTGCCGAGCCAGCTTTGGCCGACACCCCGATCATCATGCTCACGTCGAGTGGCCGAGAGGGGGATGTCGAGCGTCGTGATCAACTGCGGATCGCCGCGCGGCTGATGAAGCCGATCAAGCAGTCTGATTTGTTCGACGCCATCGTGACCGCGCTGGGCGTCGCGATAATGGGGACTCCGGCACATGTGATCGACTCGACCGAACCCGCATGGCACATTCTCCCGCTGAAGATTCTGCTGGCTGAGGACAACGTCGCCAATCAAAAACTGGCAACGGGCGTGCTCGGCAAGCAAGGGCATCACGTTACCGTGGCGGGAACGGGCAAAGCGGCCATTGATGCGTGGCGGGCACAGGAATTCGATCTCATTCTGATGGACGTGCAGATGCCGGAATTGGATGGACTCGAAGCCACTCGGTTGATTCGTCAGCTGGAACGTCCGCGCGGCAAGCACATCCCGATCATTGCCATGACCGCGCACGCTATGAAGGGAGACCGTGAACGCTGCCTGGAATCTGGTATGGACGATTATTTGTCAAAGCCCATCCGCTCCAAGCAAATCGCTGAGAAGCTGTTCTCGACCTTCGGCCAAAGGGCGGCTGCGCCGCAAATCCAAGCACTCGGCGTGAGCGAATCGTCACCGCCGCCAATCATCGACTGGAAGACAGCCTTGGAAGGTGCCGACAACGATCGCGAGTTATTCGCCACAGTGATTCAGGCATTTCTCGAATCCATCCCTACGAGCTTGGTCCAAATGAGTACGGCGATCCGCCAGAAGGAATCGACCGCGTTGCAACGTGCGGCTCATTCGCTCAAAGGAGAATTACTCGCTTTGGGAGCCACTCGCCTCGCCGAGACGGCACTAAAACTGGAAGTGGCCGGCAACGCCAACGATTGGAGCGAAGTCCAAGCCACGTTCAGTCATCTCGAACAGCAACTCGCGCTGCTCCAAGAACCGTTGACCCTATTCGTTCGCGAGAACCTTCCGTCGTGACGCTCAAGTTGGAATGTTGATCAATGCCGTCTGTTGCGTTTCGCACGCAACAACCGCGAACGGCAACAACTGATAGAAGTCTGTCGGATGGTCGACACGCTCCTGGTCGATGTAGATGTCGTCTATTCGCTGCGGCGGTAGCACACCCGACCCCGGAGTCTCCAATTGCCGCTCATTCCGCTTTGAGGACTTCGATCTTGAGTTTGCCGATGGCTTGATAGGCGGGAAGGAAGGTGCTGACGGGGAGGGGGGCGTCTTCGTCGAGAGGGGAGTCGGCCATCTTGAGGTGGGCGGGGCCGATGCCTCCTTTGCCGAGCGTGGCGTCGAGCGGGATCCATTCTCCGGCGAGGAAGGCTTCGGTCCACATGTGGCCGCCGAAGGCGTTGAGCTTGTCGACATAGACCAAACCGGCGGCGATGCGCGACGGAACTTTTTTCGCTCGCAGCATCGCGGCGAGGAGCACAGCGTGTTCGGTGCAGTCTCCTTCCATGCGCTGCGCGACTTCGGCGGCGGAGGCCATCGCGGTTGAGAAGTTTTTCTTGGTCAGCTTCTCAAAGACGTACTTCTCCATGCGGGTCGCGATGCGGCCGGGATCGACTTCGCCGACGGCGGCTCGATCGGCATGATCGATGACTGCCTGATCGCGCGACTGCAAGAAGCGCGTTGGCGACAGGTATCGGTCCTCCGTCTTGACCGGCCGCGAGCCGACGAGAGGGATTGGCTTCGTGGTCACGGTCAGTTCGATGGCATGCTCTTTCGCGTCCTTGTCGATCAATGGCTTGATCTGCTGAGTCCCACCGGCAACGAAGAACGGTTCGGGGGATTCTTCTTTCATCGCAACACGATAGACGATCTTCTTTTTGCGGTGTGCGTTGAGGATGGGTGGATCGACGCGAATCAGCGTGCTGACGGCGAGGTCGAGTTCGGCTCCGGCGATGGCTTGCAACGCGACGTCGCGCGGCACGTCGTACGAACGGGAGACGATGCCGAGCATGTCGATTTCGATGAGCTTCGTTCGCCAGGCGGCATCGACGTACTGTCTCGGTTTAATCTCCGGAATCGCCGAGTAGCTGACTTTGACTCGCAGCAGCGGGACTTCTTTGCCGTCGAGCAGTTTGACCGGCCGCAGTTCGTCGGCTGCGAAATGCTCCTGCGAAAACTTGGCGAACTCCGGCAGATACACTTTGAACGACTTCGATTCACCCGGCTTGAGCGGATGATCGCGCAGCCAGCGATCGGGAAAGGCGGGAGATTTGGTGTCTCCTTCCCAAGGGACTCGCCGTTTGTCGGTGCGTCCCGCGAGTGTGGTGGTCAATTCGAGTTGCTCGCCGTTGACGACCCCTTCGGTCAACGAATCTTGAATCGGCGGGTTCTTCATCTGGTAGGAAAAGCGGAGCAGGTCTCCGGACTCAGTTTCCTCGATCCGCAATGACGACGACATCTTTAGTTCTTGGCCGAACCGCTTGAGTGTCGTGTGCGAGTCATTGACCGTGATGACGATCTTCTTCTTGTCGCGAAGCTCAACACGTTCGCGACCGTACTGATAGCCGACACGCTGACCGCCGATGTATGTGACCTGCCAAGTCTCCTCAACTTTGTCGGCCACCGTCGCTTTGACCGGAGACTGAGCGAGACCGTTGCTTGCGAAAAGTGGCAATGCCGAGCCGATGAGGGCCAACAACCAAATCACTCGGCGCTGAGTCAGCCGTGAATTCATGGCGGGTTCCTGTGATTGCGGTGTGACGGCACTAGAAGCGATTTCAAAATCGAAAAAGTAACCCGCAGCGTCAGCGAGGGAGTCGGAAAATCCAGCAGGAAATCGACCCTCGCTGACGCTGCGGGTTACTTTGTGTTTGGAACGAAACACGAAACATAAAGGACAAAACACAAAGCTCAACCGCGGAAGATTCCGTGGCCGGCGATCAGGCCGTCTTTCATGTGGATCTGGCGTTTGGCTTGCGCGGCAACATCGTTCTCGTGAGTGACCATCAGGATCGTGCGGCCTTCTTGGTTCAGCTTTCTGAGCATCCCCATGATTTCTCCACCGGTCTTCGAGTCGAGGTTTCCGGTCGGCTCGTCGGCGAGAATGATTTCGGGGTCGTTGGCGAGTGCTCTCGCGATGGCGACTCGCTGCTGTTGGCCACCGGAGAGTTGGTACGGACGATGGTCGATGCGGTCGCCGAGTCCGACTTGTTCGCAAAGGTCCACGCAGCGAGCGATGTCGCGGCTCGACAACGCCGGTCGGCCGGGGCGGTAGTGCAGCGGAATCTGGACGTTCTCAAGGACCGTGTATTGCGGAATCAAATTGAACGACTGAAAGATGAAGCCGATCAGTTGATTGCGAATGTGCGACAGGTCGTCGTCGCTCAGTTCCGAGACGCGATGCCCACCCAGGATGTATTCGCCGCTCGTGGGTCGATCGAGTGCGCCGAGCAGATTCAGCAGCGTACTCTTGCCGCTGCCGGACGAACCCATGATCGCCACGAAGTCTCCTTGCGGAAACTGCATGCTGACACCG
>JAYVQJ010000801.1:0-5552 GCA_043777235.1 Planctomycetia bacterium | reverse complement strand
CGCGCGGCTAATTTGTGCGATCCGTATAAGTTGGACTTGACCATCGAAAGCGAAACGGTTCGGCAGCCGTGAGGTTGAACCGAATGATCTCAAAGCCGAATCGATGAGCGGAGGTGCGACAACCTCCGTTCGCTTGTTTGTTCCGCGTGAGGAAACGCCGCGATGCGACTGCTGCTGATTCGCCATGCCCGCGCCGCCGCCGCGAACGGTCGGCCTGATGAAGCTCGGCCACTCACCGAAGAAGGCCGTCGCGAGTTCCAACTCCTCGCACGCGAGATCGTCGATCAGGGAGCGGCTCCGGGATTCATCTTTCACAGTCCCGCTCGTCGCACGACCGAGACCGCCGGCATCCTCGCCGCCGCAACCGCATTGGATGCTCGTGCGCAAGTCATCGCTCCGTGGTTGGGTCTCGACACCCATTGGGAACTGATCGCACCCCGTCTCGTCGAACTGACCGCCGACGTCACCGCGCTCGTCGGACACGAACCGACGATCAGCTCGCTGACGGCCAAGCTGATGGGGACCGGCCGGCTCTCGTTCTCTCCCGGCACGAGTGTGTGCCTGGAATTCGACGGCTCGATCGAGATCGGCCAAGGCCGATTGCTGTGGCTGTTGGAGCCGCGCTGAGCGCAATGAACGAAGTTGTCGTCGTAGGATGGGTCGAGTCATCGAGACCCACCACAGTAGGTCACGACAGCAATGGTGGGTCTCGATGACTCGACCCACCCTACAGCTCACAGAGGCTACGTTGACGATGCCACCAGCGACTCCACCAAATTCGGGCGGCGATACCGCTCCGGAATCTCGCCGAGATTTCGATGCGCGATCAGTTCCGCCACGATGCTGACGGCGATCTCCGGAACAGTCTGCGAACCGATGTCGAAGCCCAGCGGAGCGTACACGCGCAACAACGCCTCGCGCGAGATGCCGTCACGCAGCAAGTCCTCGAAGATCATCTTGATCTTCCGCTGACTGCCGATCAGGCCAACGTATCGAGCCGGCGTTTCGGCCAAGTGATACAGCGCCTGCTCATCGTGTTGATGACCACGAGTCACGATCAGGCAGTACGTGTTGTGATCGATATCGAGTCCGCTCAGCGCGGTGTCGATCTCACCGACGATCAGCCGTTTGGCTGCGGGGAATCGTTCGGCGTTGCAATACTGCTCGCGATCATCGACGGCCCAGACATCGAAGTCGCATGCTGCGGCAAGCTCACCGACTTTCTGCCCGACGTGTCCGGCTCCCACGATGACCAATCGGCAGCGACGCAGATGCGGTAAGAACGACACGCCTCCCGCGACATACGGCCGAGGCCGTTGCGACAACGGACGCAGATGCTCGCTCACCGACTGCGGCGGCGAGTTCGTGGTATTGGCATGGCTCGCGGTCGCGACAACCTCGCCAGCGTCATTCAACAAATAGCGATCGCCCGCTTGTCCGCCTGACTTTTCTGGGTCGAGGATCACTGTCTCGGTACAACCTTGATCGGTCGCGAGCAGATCCAGCAGCCGACGGTAGTAGCCGAAGTCTGCTTCGCCGCGGACCGGATCGACCAGCATCTTCATCCGGCCGCCGCAGATGAGTCCGTCGTCCCAACCGTAATCACTGTCGAGGTTGAAGGTCAGCAACTCCGCCTGTCCGGCATCGAGCAACCGCAACGCGCGCCGCTTGACCTCCGCCTCGACACAGCCGCCGCCGAGCGTTCCGACTTGCGAGCCGTCCGGAAAAACGAGCATCGTCGCTCCGGCTTTTTGAGGCGTCGACCCGCGAGTCTCGACGAGCGCGGTGTAGGCGACCGGCTGATGACGTGAAACCGCTTCGCTCAGTTGTTGCAAAACGTGGTGCATGGCGAATCGAGAGCCTTCGTGAGTGTCACTGCGTCTGCCGACCAGACACGATGAGAGTATTCCAAACAAAAAAGCCTTCTCACGCGAGCGAGAAGGCTTTTTTGTTTTTGACGGGTTCGATGCGACATCACACTTGGACGGTCGATTGCATCATTAGGAGTTCCGAATTCAGCGGCAGGTCCGACGCGAGCAGCGACGGGCATTGCAAATCATCAAAGCCGTCGTCCCAAGCGAACTCGTCGCCGAGAGACACCACATCGAGATCGGAAATCGGCAGCGGTGGGCGGTCCATCGCAGTCAATTCCTCCGTGGAAAAGATGACAGACATTTTGAGAACCTCGAATAAGAACAGAGAAAAAACAAAAACAAAACGAGCCGACAAAGTACCAGCACAAGCTAAAGAAAAAATGAAGCTCGGCCTTCGAGCCAGAGAACAGCACGAAAAAAATGCACGAAGGCCGAGCAAAAAAACGCGGGGAAGTTGGTGGGAGGCTCACCGTCCAGCCAGCAAATCGCGGGTGGCAGTGAGTTCGCGGGCCAAGCCAGTGACTAAATCGGGCTTGTCGCCGCCAGGGAGGACGTTCCAGGTGTAAGTCTCGACTTCCAAATGGGGGGCATAGGCCAATTTTGTGACCGCGTCCAACGCTTTTTTGAGATCGGCACGAGTTGTTTCGAGAGGTCCAACCTTTTCGGCATCGACTGGAACATGAAAGTGAATCCGCCAACAGTCGGCCGTCGCGAACTCCGCAGGCGGAGTCCGAGCCAACTCGGTCGTCAGGTCCAACACGCGCCGCACCTCGCCCAACGGCGATCGAGCAAACGATTGATGCAAATAGCGCGGCTCGACGAAGTGAGCCAATGCCTCGCGCGCATCCGCGTTCGATCCGGGGTTCGTCACTTGCAGAGCGCAGGTGATGTGAACCTTGTTGATGCGAATGTCTTCGCGCTCCAGTGACGCAATCGACTCGGCAACGTCTTCAAACTCAACCGACTGATGGCAGACGTCGTAGCAAACTCCCAGATGTCGATTGACGACATCGAGCGCCCCGTCGCTCGCCGCGCGGTCGCGCAGCCGGTGAAAGAACGCAATCGTCTCGGCCGTCGTTTCGAGCACACAGCACGGCTCCGGTTCAATCGCGAGTCTGATGGTCTGACCGGTCTCTGTTTCCAACCGAGCCAATCGCCGCGCGAACTCGATCAGGTTGCGGATGCAATTCGCTTCAAAGCCTGCCGCCGTCGCCAGCGTCTTGAATCCCAGAGGCACCGTCGAAAGGCTCCCCTCCGCGCCGGCTGGCAACGTCGCTCGAATCAACTCTGCCAGCACGCGAGCGCAATCCCACGAGTAATCCAACCGGCTCGGCTGCGTCCAATCAGGAAGGTAAACGTTCTCTTTGACTCGCTCACTGTGAAAATCTCCGAATGGAAACGCATTGAGCGTGTAAGTACACAGTCCCAACTCCGCCACGCGCGACGCGAACCGCTTCGATCCATCCGGCTGCTCGAACAATTCACGAATCACCGGCTGAGCCAACCACAGTCCCGCCGCTAGCGGCGAGCCGAATCGCTGACCGGCAGGGACCGTGAACTCGGTCAACCCGCGTTCGACTTGAGCCACCGTCAGACCCGGATGCACGTTGGTGCAATAGCTCAGAGGCAACGAACTCAGCGACATGATGCCCTCTCGATTAACCTCGGCGAATCGCTTCCATCGGCGACAAACGCATCGCCCACACGGCCGGATACAAACCGCCGAGCAAACCGACGATCGTGCTGAAGACAACGCTGAAGGCGAGCAGTCCCGGACTCGCGAACAAGTTCACTCGGTCGGGCCAGCGAGCGTTGAAGACCAGCGTCACGAGCCAGCCAATCGTCGCTCCGAGTGCCCCACCGCCAAATCCAAGTGTCGCGCTCTCGACCGTGATCAGCTTCAGCACGTCCCACGGCGACCAACCGTTCGCTTTGAGAATGCCGAACTCGATCACTCGTTCGGTCACGCTCATCAACATCGTGTTGACGATGCTCAGCACGGCGATCGACATGCCGATGCCCGTCAGCAATGCCAAGATCAAATTCAAATCCTCACTCATCTCTTTGAAGCGTTCCGAGAAATCGGAAGCGTTGCGAACTTCGACCGGCGACGGTCCCTTCGGTTTCGACTTCGTCTCCTGCGGCACTTCGCTCGCCGAGTCGTTCGTTCCAGAGAGTGCTCGAAGAACAAAGCCGACGACACTCGGCGACTCCGACTTGTTCGATCCGTTCGACTGTCCCAATCCCGCCAGCGCGAGCAGCGACATCGACGAACCGGTCGTCAGCGGCCGGTCTTGCAAGAGTTCTTTGATTCGGCGAGCAACTTCCTCGTTCGAGTCGCTCCCATCCGGCTCGACATAGAACCCGCTGACCGCTTGCGAATCAAACCAGCCGAGATTGCGCAGCGTGTCTCCATCGACCAGAATTGCGACGTCCAACAGCAGCGACCCGACGTGATACATGCCGACGATTTCAAACTCGATACCGTTGAGCGACATCGTGTCGCCGACCTTCTTGTGATGTTCCTCGGCGATCTGGCGACTGATGACGACCTTCCGCTGGCCGGCGTCCTCGGGTTTCAAGAAGCGACCAGCGATCATCGACTCGGTGTAGACCCCTTTCCGCAACTTGATTCGCGAAGGGATGTCGATGCCGAACAAAAACCGCGGCGGAGCCATCACCGGTTTCTCTTCGATGATGTTGGCTCGCATCCAAACTTCTGGAGCCACGACATGCACGCCCGGAACTTTCTCGATGTCCGACTTCCAATCCTTCGGCAGCCGCGAGAACAACGGGATCGGAGCACCCGACTGCATCACGATCAAACCGGGAATACTCTTGAAGCTCTTATCGAACGTCCGCTCCAACCCGCGCGCGACCGAGAACAGCCCGACCATCCCCGCGATCGCGACCGTCAGCCCCAACAACGACAACGCCGAACGAGCGGGCCGGCTGAGCAAATTGCGAAGGGCGAATTTCCACATAGTTCACGCCAAATCTGTAGCCGAGTCGCTCCGCAACTCGGATTCGGTGTCGCGGAGCGACACCGCTACGTGGCCGCGAAGTGATTCAGGTATGGCAACTTCGCCGCCGCCGCCGCGATGCCCGGCTTGTTGTCGAGCAGTTGGCCAAGGAAATCCCACTGACCGGTCGTCAACGACTGACGAGCGCTCTCGACCATCGTCACCTTGGCCACGATCGAACCTGCGCGAAGTTCACCCGCCATGAGATCGACAGTCACGACCTGTTTCGGATCGGATTGAACGGCAGCTCCCAACTTGTCGATCTCCGCTCGCGAAGCACAGACACACGGAATCCCCAGCGACGTGCAGTTGCCGAAAAAGATTTCTGCGAACGACTCGGCCACGATCCCCTTGATACCCCATCGCAACAACGATTGCGGAGCATGTTCGCGCGACGAACCGCAGCCGAAATTTCGACCAGCGACCAGCACACTCGCGCCAACAAATCGCGGATCGTCAAACGGATGCCGTGAGTCCTGTTTACGGTCATCCTCAAAAGCGTGCTCGCCCAGTCCGTCAAACGTCACACAACGGAGATACCGGGCGGGAATGATCCGATCCGTATCAATGTCATCCAGCAACAACGGCACAGCAGTGCCGGAAACTGTCTCGATCGTTTGCATGATTGTCTTCGCGGGTTAGATTGTTTTGAAAG
>JAYVQJ010000800.1:0-5553 GCA_043777235.1 Planctomycetia bacterium | reverse complement strand
ACAACTCTGCGCCACGGCCGGACACGTCTGCGGAAGAGCAAGAAGCTCACGTCTTGGTTCGCGAATTGATCGACACATTGCCGCAGGATGCTCGGCAGTTGTTGCGTTCGACGTATTTTGAAGGGCTCACGCTGCAAGAGGCCGGCGCACGCTTGGGGCTGAGCAAATCCTGGGCGAGCCGTTTGCACGCGCGGGCGCTGGAGCAACTCGGCCGATCTCTGAGAAGTCACGGAATTCAATCGCCGTGATGCTCGTCAGACGCGGTTTCTGTTGGTTAAATGCCCGTCACATTTCTTTAGACCGACTTCTTCCGACCGACATCGCGAGCGACGCAAAAAACATGGCGACACCCGATCTGTTGGATTTTGATCAGCTCTTGAATCCCATTTCGGCGGATCGCCCGTCCGGCGAGGATTTGAAATGGGACAGCGTGTACGAGGAAATCAAAGCGGCTCGCAAGCAGGGCAATCGTAAACTGCTCGTAGATGGTACCGATGATGTGGAAGAAGCGCCGCCGAATTGGGCGCTGATCGTGGAACTCGCCACGTCCGCAATTGCCACGCGATCGAAGGATCTGATGGTCGGAGCGTGGCTGGCCGAAGCCCTGATGAGCCTGCATGGTTTTGCCGGCTGTCGCGACGGCTTCAAACTGCTCAACGAATTGCTCGAACGCTTTTGGGACACGGTCTATCCTGAGATACCCGAAGACGGTGACCTCGAGCGACGCTTGGCCCCACTGGTGTGGTGCGCGACCGCCGATCGTGGTGGAAAACTCCCCATCTTGTTGCGTGAGTCGCCACTGATCCCCAGCTCCGGCAACGGCGTGATCAATTGGAATTATTGGGAGTCATCGTTTCGCATCAAACCCAAAGGGGACAGCGAGACGGAAGAGATGTTCGCAACCCGCAAGCAACGATCCGATGAGCAAGCCAAGGCCTACCAAGAGGCGATGCGAGCGGCGTCTCGCGACACGGTTCAGAATCTCGCGAACGACTTACATGCGACGATGGCTGAGGTGAATCGCTTTAGCGACATCCTGCAGCACCACTTCGATCGGTTGGCTCCTGGAGTCAGCGATCTGCGCAAAGCGCTGGAGGACTGCACCGACATCGCCGATCGTACGCTCAAGGAAAAAGGCGGTTCCGATTCCTCGACAGAGGGAGCCGCAGATGGCTCGCCACAAGCCGGCAACTCCGGCGCGTCCTGGGGTGGAGGCGTGTCGGCAGGTGCGATTCGTTCACGCCAAGAAGCCTTTAATCGACTGGAAGAAATCGCCAACTATTTGCGGCAGGTCGAACCGCATAGTCCGGTTTCGTATCTAGTCCAACGTGCGGTCAATTGGGGACGCATGCCTTTTGAAGATTTGTTGCAAGAGTTGCTCAAGGATACGACTGTCCGTGCCCAAGTCGGCGAGCTGTTGGGCATCAAACCGACCGAAGGATAAGCTCCGTTTCGTTTCGTGAGGCACGGCGGTGATTCGCCGGCTGACTCAACACTCCAGAGAAAGGACCGCCGTCATGGCCAAAGAAAGTCTGCAACACAAGCTGGATCGCGTCCGCAAACCTCGCGTCCAAATCACTTACGATGTCGAAGTCAACGGCGCGATGCAGTTGAAGGAACTGCCGTTTGTCGTTGGCGTCATGGGCGACTTCTCCGGCAAGCCGGAGAAAGGTCTGCCGCCCATGAAAGACCGTAAATTCGTGGAGATCAACCGCGACAACTTCGACAAAGTCCTTTCGGGAATGACTCCGCGATTGACCTTCCGAGTCGAAGACAAGCTCAGCGGCAAAGAAGGCCAGGAGCTTGGCATCGAGCTGCGCTTCAACAGCATGGAAGACTTCAAGCCGGGCAATGTCGTCAAACAGGTCGAACCGCTCCGCAAGCTGCTGGAACTGCGTGACAAGCTGTCCGACCTGAAGAGCAAGATGGACGGCAACGACAAACTTGAAGGTCTGCTGGACGAAATCCTGAAGAATACCGGCAGCCGCGAAGAACTGGCCAAGGAACTGGGCTTGGATCAACCTCCGGCCGAGTAAGTCACTCGAAGCGTCAGCGAGGGCGAACGCTTCACAAAACTTCGATTCCAAGGTACCCGTCGCCGTGAGCGGCCGCCCTCGCTCACGCTTCGGGTTATTTTGATCCACTCCTGATAATTTCACGAAAAGGAGCCATCACGATGAGTGCCCAAGAAGCGAAATCTCAAGCCGCGTCGCAAACGACGGAAGGTGAATCACTGCTCGACAACATCTTGAAGCAAGGTTTCAAGGCCCGAAACGATGACGCTCGCGACATCGGAAAAGGGCTGCTGAAGGAGTTCGTCGGGCAGTTGCTCGATCCGAAAATCGTCGTCGGAAAAGACACGCTGAAGACAATCAATCTCCGCATCGCGGAGATCGACCGACTGCTCTCCGGCCAATTGAACGAGATTTTGCACAACGAAGAATTTCAACGGCTGGAAGCGTCGTGGCGTGGGCTGCATTACCTCGTGCATCAGTCCGAGACCGGCGAGACGCTGAAGATTCGAGTCTTGAACGCCTCCAAGAAAGATTTGTTGAACGATCTCGAAAAGGCCAGCGAGTTCGATCAGAGCGCGTTGTTCAAGAAAGTCTACGAAGACGAATACGGCATCTTCGGCGGTGCTCCGTACGGCACGCTGATCGGTGATTACCAGTTCGGCATCAATCAGCAGGACATGGCGTTGGTGGAACGCATCTCGAATGTCGCCGCTGCCGCTCACGCCCCGTTTATCGCCGCTGCCGATCCGACGTTGTTCGGCTTGGACAGCTTCAACCAGTTGGGCGAGCCGCGCGATTTGGCCAGCATCTTTGAACGTAAGGAAGCTGGTTACGTCAAATGGCGTTCGTTCCGGGATTCTCCAGACTCCCGATACGTCGGCCTCGTGTTGCCGCACACGCTCGGACGCTTGCCTTATGACCCGGCCGACAATCCCGTTGAAGAGTTCAACTTTGAAGAGGACGTCGATGGCACGGACCACAACAAATATCTGTGGACCAACGCGGCATATTCGTTTGGCACGCGTATCACCGAATCATTTTCCAAGTGCGGTTGGTTGGCCACGATTCGTGGCGTCGAAGGTGGCGGCTTGGTCCAAGGACTGCCGACACACACCTTCAAAACCGACGATGGCGATGTCGCCCTGAAGTGTCCGACCGAAGTGGCGATCACCGATCGTCGCGAAAAGGAACTGGCCGATCTGGGATTCATCTCGCTGGTGCATTGCAAGGGGACCGACTACGCGGCCTTCTTTGCCGCTCAATCGGCTCAGAAACCGCAGAAGTACTCGACCGACGAGGCCAATGCGAACGCCCGGCTGTCGACGATGTTGCAGTACATCCTGTGCGTGTCTCGATTCGCGCACTATTTGAAGGCGATGGCCCGCGACAAAATTGGCTCGTTCATGGAACGCAGCGAGTGCGAGACTTGGCTCAATAACTGGATCAATCTCTACACGATCGCCAATCCCGAAAGCGCTGGAGCGGAAATGAAGGCCAAGCATCCTCTGCGCGAAGCGAAAGTCGTGGTGCGTGATGTCAAAGGGAAACCCGGCTGCTACGAGGCCGTAGCCCACCTGAGACCGCACTTCCAGCTCGACGAACTCAGCGTCTCGTTGCGATTGGTTGCGGAATTGCCACAAGCGAAGGGGTAATCATTTTTGAGATTTTTCCAAGATTCCTCGCAACTCGCGACGGAACCTCTCGAAAACCTCACTCAGACAGTTTCCGCGGAATTGAAAAAATCTGAGTTCCCAAACCCACGCACGGTTTTCTTCATTCACAGACAAGGAGCAGGATCATGGCAGCAGTTGACTATTTTTTGAAACTCGACGGTATCAAGGGTGAATCCACCGACGACAAGCACAAGGCGGAGATCGACGTTGAATCCTGGAGTTGGGGTGAAACAAACTCCGGCTCACACGCCGGCGGTGGCGGCGGCGGTGCCGGTAAAGTGGTGATGCAGGACTTCCACTTCACCATGCGGATGAACAAAGCCACTCCCGAATTGTTCCTTGCCTGTGCCACTGGTAAGCACATCAAGGAAGCCTTGCTCACCTGTCGAAAGGCCGGCACCGAGCAACAGGAATTCCTGAAGATCAAGTTCAGCGACCTGCTGGTCTCCTCCTACCAAACCGGCGGCAGCAGCGGAGGCGACGTGATCCCGACCGATCAAATCAGTCTGAACTTCAGCAAGATCGAGTACGAGTACAAGCCACAAAAAGCCGACGGCACGCTCGATGGCCCCGTCAAGGCTGGGTACGACCTGAAGTTGAACAAGAAGGTGTGAACCGGCTGGACATTGCAACGCAAGTCGCTAGCCCGAGAGCTAGTTGTTGGAGACCTCATGGGACAGGACAATTGCACTTCGTATCGCAATTGGACCTGTCCCTTTTTTGCTTTCGTTCCCCGAATTTCTCATGTGCAAGGATATTGAATTAGCCGGCACGCAGCCTAATTCGCACAAACTGATTTCCAATGCTTTTGATGCGAAATACCTAACTCCTCTATCCGACGAATGTTTGCCGTCAACAATTGGCCGCATTCTCGTACTGTGACGTCCCGTGTTAGCCCGAGTGCGGCTCAATTCACTGTTGGGCGGACGAATCGACCACGCATCAACCTATTCACCACCAGACGCAGGAGGTCTTGAATGGCTAACGTCTCTGTGAATTTCGATACGCTGAAAGAGAACCACCCAGACCACAAAACCATCAAATCTTTGATTGGCAATCCACTGAAAGCATCTGTCATCGCAGGCAACTGGGAGACCTGCGCAATCCAAGTCAGTTACGCACTCAATCGCTCCGGTGCAGTCATCGAGAACTACGCATTTCCCGAACCCACGTTGTACAAGGGGAAAGTCAAGGCGCTTAAGAGTAACGACAACATGAACTATATCTATGGCGTTCCAGATATGAAGGTGTTTTTGAATGGTCGGTATGGTATTGCAGAGAATTACACCGGCAACAAACAGTCAATGATCAGCCAGATTAGCGGCCGCCAGGGAATCATTGGCTTTGGACATCGTCATATCGATTTGTGGGAAGGGGAACGTTTCCATTGGCAGCACCTATATCTCGATCTTTGGCAGTTCGACAGCGTTAAGAAACGGGGTATCTTTTTTTGGGAAGTTACTTCGGAATTGGGATTCTAAGACCGCACTCGGCTCGAATGTTTACTGTCGACGCGAACGCCCCTTCGATTGTCCGTCGGTAAGTAGATCGTCACTCGGCTCTCGAAAGGTCAATGAAAGCAAACCACAAAAGGTAAACCGCGCCCAACATCTATATGGCCCCACTCTGTCAACAGAGCGCACCACGAACGCGGTGAGGAATTTTGGAAGTTTTTGTCCTCACGAATTTGGGTGACAGATGGCGCTCGCGCATCTCAATTGCAAGTTAAACGTCACGAGGATTCGAGGAAGACTTCAGCAGGAGTTCTGTAGGCGAGGCATTTGCGCGGGCGATTGTTGATAAGAGTTTCGACACGGCGCATGTCGGCCCAGGTGATGGTTCGGAAGTCGATCCCTTTGGGGAAG
>JAYVQJ010000799.1:0-5558 GCA_043777235.1 Planctomycetia bacterium | reverse complement strand
CTCGTCCTCGAAGGGATTCTGGCTGAGAGCGTCGCGGACCTGATGAGTTCGCCGAAGATGTGGCAGAATCTGCCGAAGGTGCTCTCGCCGGAGACCGTCAATCGGCTGATCGCATCGCCGACGGTCGAAGACCGACTGCCGTTGCGCGATCGAGCGTTGCTCTGCCTGCTGTACGCGACGGGCTGCCGAGCTTCGGAAATTTCCAATCTGAAAGTGCGAGACATTCACCTCGAAGAAAACTTCTGTCGCTGCCTCGGCAAGGGGAACAAAGAGCGGATCGTCGGACTCAACCCGGTGGCGCGAGCGGCATTAGAAGCGTATCTCGAACACGAACGGCCGCAGCTTGTCAGCCGGCGCGAAGCCGATTGGTTGTTCGTCACGCGGCGAGGCACGGGGCTGACTCGGATCATGATTTGGCATTTGGTGAAGAAGTATGCGGCTCGCACGGGGTGCAGCAAAGAAGTCAGCCCACACACGTTCCGGCACAGCTTCGCGACGCACATGTTGGCGGGCGGGGCCGAGATTCGTGCTCTGCAAGAATTACTCGGCCATGCGAACATTTCGACGACGCAGATTTACACGCACGTTGAGCACTCGCGGCTGAAGGCGGTGCATGCGAAGTGTCATCCGCGCGGCTGAGGCGAGCAATTGCGGCGTCAGACTTTGCCGAACCCGAACCCCTTGCCCGTTCGGCATCGCGGGCACGACTTGCGTCTCGCGAGCGACCGGCACGCTGATTCCATCCGTTTGGATCGCGCCTTCCGACGATCAACCGAGGAGGACCGTTTTCCTGTCAGAGGTGCGACCATGCGAGTTCGATCCACGAGCGTGCTGTGCAGCGTGTTGGTGATGATCAGCGGTTGGTTCGCGTTCGATCGCTTGCACGCCGATCCGCGACGCGGTCCCGACTTGGAACTCGACAGCGGCAACAACGTCCTGCGAGAGGCCGGGCGGGTGATGGCGAAGATCTCGAAGCAGATTTCGCCGAGCGTCGTTCACATCGAAAGCGTGCATCGCACCGTGCTGCGCGGCGAAGTTGAAGAGACCGGATCGGGAGTCATCGTCCACAGCACGCACTTGCCCGGCGAGTACGTCGTCACGAATCGGCACGTCATCGCGGGTTCGGAATTGAAGGAAATCAAAATCACGTTGCCCGATGGCCGTCAGTTGCATCCCGAACGAGTCTGGGACGACGCCGCTTCGGACATCGCCGTGATGAAAGTTCCCGTCGACGGTCTGACAGCAGCGCAGTGGGCCGACAGTGACACGGCGGAAATCGGACATTCGGTGCTGGCCGTTGGCAGTCCGTTTGGGCTGAGCCAATCGGTCACGTTCGGAATCATCAGCGCGAAGAGTCGCCGCTCGTTGAAGCTCGGTGATCGAGGCGTGCTGAATCAGGACTTCATTCAGACCGATGCCGCGATCAATCCTGGCAACAGTGGCGGGCCGCTGATTGACATGAATGGCCGAGTCGTCGGCATCAACACGGCCATCGCGTCCAACAGCGGCGGCAACGAAGGGATCGGATTCAGCATTCCCAGCAATCTGGTCAGTCGCGTCGTCGATCAATTGTTGGAATATGGCAAGGTCTATCGAGCGTATCTGGGAGTGAAGCTCGATCCCGAATTCGACATCACGAAGGCACGCGCGTTGAAGCTGGATCGTGCTCGCGGCGCGCGGGTGATGGCCATCTATCCGAACACGCCAGCGGCGCGAGCGAAGTTGCAGAAGGACGACGTGATCTTGAGCTTCGACGGCATCGACATCATCGACGAGAATCACCTCATCAACGTCGTCAGCTTGTCGCCCGTCGGCAAGAAGGTCCGGTTGATGATCCTGCGGCGCGGCGAAAAGTTTCCGATTCAGGTCGATCTCAGCGACCGCGCGGTGGCCGAAGAGGACTCGGCACCAGCCGTGCCGAAGCAAAGCAAAGCGGACACCCCTGTCGAGCAGATGAGCTTTTCTGGCACGCAATCAGGATCGTCGGATGTGAAGTTGGAGATCGGCGACTTCCGACTTCAAATCTCGATCCGTCGTAGCACAAAGTAGCCGAGTCACTCCGTGACTCGAATTCTCCGGTCACGGAGTGACCGGTCTACGCTAATGGGATCAACAGCTCAAATCTCGATCCGTCGCAGCAGTCGACCGAAGTAGTCCAGCAAGCCTTGGACGTCGACCTCATCAACGACGTCGATGTTGTCTCGCCAACGTCGTGAGGCACGGCGGTCGAAGACGGTGACTCCGCGACAGAGTCCAGTTTGCGTTTCGACATCGACCGCCATCGACGAGGTGTGAACGAGGCGGCCTTGCGAGACCGCAGCGAGAGCGACGACTTCGCTCAGTGACAAACCTTCGTTGCCCAGGTGTTCGTGCGACGCGCGAAGTCCGAACTGCAACCATTCGAGGACCGCCTTGCCGGCTCGGCCGATGCCAACGTCCGACAGCCGCGCGAACTGGTCGTAATTCAGCACGAGTTGCTGCGCGGCATCCAACGGCACGAGCGTTTTCGTCGCAGGCGACTTCAACACGGATCGCGCAGCTTCCGGATCGGCGAAGATATTGAACTCGGCCGCCGCGGTCGCATTGCCGCCGACGGAGATTGAACCGCCGAAGCAAACCAACTCGCGCAACAGCGACAAGAATTCGGGATCGCGCTCCTGCGCGGCGATGATGTTCGTGAGTGGACCGAGAGTCAGCAGCGTGACCTCTTGCGGATGTTGGCGCACCAACTCGATGAGCAACTTGACGGCGTCGTGCGGCTTGTGAAGCTCAGCCACGGCGACGGCTGACTCGCCCAAGCCGTTGCGTCCGTTGAGCAGTACGGGATCGACGAATCCCGGAATCATTTCGCCGCCGGGCAACGGAATCGGCGTTTCAGACGCGCCGAGTCGTGGCCACTTCGCGGGATCGATCAACTCGATCACTGCTTGCAGGTTTCGCGTCGCGGTTGATCCGGAGACACATCCGGCGGTCGCGGTGACTCCTAGTAAATCGACTTCGGGATCGAGCAGGGCGAGGGCGACGGCGAGGGCATCTCCAATCCCCGGATCAGCGTCAATCATCAACTTGCTGGGCACAGTTCACATCCTTGAAGAAATGGCAGGGCAGGGCGGGGCAAGATTGTACGGTGCTGTTCTCTGATTTTGAGTGTCAAGCTTCAACAATTTAGGACGACCGGATCGAGTCTCTTTCCTTGAGCACCCGATAGCTGTTGCTTTCAAACAGTCAGACCACTAACTCGCGGCCAGGTTTGTTGACTCCCTTGCTGGCCGGTGTGCGGCCAAACTCGCCGCCCCAGGCGGCGTCCCCGCCCAATTCCCCGCGAGAAGAATTGAACGGTCACTTCATTTCGTGGCCTCAAAAACCACTTTGCCGTCGAGTGAATAAACGATGTCGCTGCCTTCTGGAATCGGTCGCGGGGGCGGCGCATTCGGAAGTTTCCGGGCGTCTTGCTTCGGAAGCAGCTTCCGCAGCATTGAGAATAATTCCTGCCCCGATCCAAAGTACTGCACGCCACCGTCGTCCTGGCCGTCGAGGCCGATGCTCCAAAGTCGGCGGCGCGAGGGATCGTAGCGCAGTGATTGATCGTCGATCGGATCGCGCGGCAGATCGGTCAGCAGCTTCGCATCGACGAGTTCCGCGAGCGACGTCGGCAATCGCTGATGTCGCCGCTCGAATCGCCGGATCGCCAGCATGGAGACGGTCGCTTCGACACGGGTTCGTTGCCGCACGATGGCACCGGCCAAGGCGTCGGCGTTCGACAGATCGTTGTGGATCACGATGAAGTATTTGCCGAAGACGTTTGGGATCTCCGCCAACTCCTCGCTGGCGGTCACGGCGGCGGCGATCTCGTTCCAGAATTCTTCCCACGAATCCCAGGATGGACCGCCAAGATGCAGAGGGAACAGACTCAAGATGTCCAGTCCCATCGAGTCCGGCCAGAGTTTCCCCACGCGGTCAAGTTCCTCGTCGTCGAGTTCCCCCGGATTGGTTCTGTCGAACTCAAGCACTCGGATCAGTTCGGCCAGTCGTTGGCTCGACAGCCGAATGGTTTCATCCCGATCGAACGGAGCCGGATGATCGGTCAGCAGCGCCAGGACTTGCCACTCGCGGAGAGTGAAACGCAGGTCGATCAGGAATTTGGGATCCTTGGGACGAAGCTGGCCAACCGTCGCCGCAACCGCTTGGGCGAGCGTGGCGTCCACACGCAACTTGGCCAACGGCGGCAACTGCACCTCGTAGTAGTCTCGACGCAGACACTGAGCCAACGGCTGCGACTTCCGTTTTCTCAAATCGAGCACTCGTCGCTGCCAGGACTCGATTCGCTCGATGGGGCAAGCGGGATCGGCCGCCAGTCGCGCCATCATTTCCAACGTGACGGCTTCCTGGCTGAGACCGATTAACCAAGCGTTGAGACCACCTTCGCTCTCCTGCAACATTTCGGCGATGTGCAAAGACTCGACGAGCCATCGACTGGCGTCATCGAATTTCCGTTGCGACTGATGCTGCGCGATTTGCAGCCGCCGGAGCCACCAGAATTGTCGAAGTCCATGCACCGGAGCGTTGAACACGTCAGGAAATCGGACTCCGCGAAACTGAGCAAACTGGTCGAAGAGCTTCAAGCCCTCCGCGTTTGCGTCGATCATCTTCCGCAGCCGTTCGCCAAACTCGCCGTCGGGAAACTGCCGTTCGCCACCAAGGACCGCCACGTAAGCGTCGTAGAGTTCGCGTTCGTCGACGATCGACGGCTCAATGACCTTTCGCTTCTGAAGCTCGACCAGCACGCTGTAACCGTCGTCATCCGGCGGAAGCGGAATTGGACGAAATCGGACGCGCGGATCGACGACCTGTAACACGTCATCCGGCAACACCGCGACATCCTGCGCGGCCGTGACCTGACTCAGCAAGACGATGCAAAGCATCGCCAGCACCACAGATTGGCAAAGTCGTAACATGCTGGTACTCACAACCGACGTTCAAACCCTGGAGGCACGAGCGGCATTCTGCCAAACCGAACCGCCTCTCCGCTACACGCCGCCGTCAGTGCCGACTTCTTCCGGATTCCCGAAGATCGAACTCGGTGGTCAACTCACGCAATCGCCTTCGTCACGACGTTGCCGCGCGTCCCCGTGATGCGTTCCTCCAGTCCCTTGTAGAAGAACGTCAGGCGTTCGTGGTCCAGGCCCATGAGATGCAGGATCGTGGCGTGCAGGTCGGAGACATGGCACGGTTCGTCGATGGCGGCGAAGCCGAGTTCGTCTGTCGCGCCAATCGCTTGGCCGCCGCAGACGCCGGCTCCGGAGAGCCACATCAAAGCGAAAAACCGTGCCAGTCGTGATCGCGGCCGGCTTTGTTGACTCCCTCGCTGGCGGGAGTGCGGCCGGGGGCACCCTCTGGGTCCGCCGCCCCAGACGAGTAACGTTTCGTCCCACAGCCCGCCTTGCTTAAGGCGAGATATTCTCAGCATTTTCATGGTTTGAACGACGCTCGCTAGAATTACTGATTGACAGGTCGCGATGTTCCGATATAACAATCCGACGAGGTGACACATGGCCGCG
>JAYVQJ010000798.1:0-5565 GCA_043777235.1 Planctomycetia bacterium | reverse complement strand
TCCAGCAGTTCGTCCGACGGGAACAACTGTAAGTCGTAAGCCGAGCTCATGCGACGAAACACAGGCCGCAGCAATGGCCGCGAGAGGGCCAGAGCCAGACGGCCGAAGTATGTCCCCGCGTAGCTCAGCCAATCCGTCTCCGCCAAAGCCAATGTCGGAATGCCGACTCGACGCGCATAATTCGATGCGATGTAGCGACGATAACCGCCTCCAAACGGTGAGCTGTATCCGATCAAACTCGGCAGGTCTTCCAAGACAACGATGTCCGGCTGGAACGCCTCAAGATGCTCGTCGATTTGCCAGTGCCGATGACTACGCGGCACCGGATACGTATTGCTGAAAGGATGCGGCCGAGACGGATACGCGAAGTCGCTGAAGTCGGGAAACGCTTGCAACTCTGCCAGTCCCGGCATCGCGCGCTGATGCACTTCCTGCGGGTACTGCTCGTCGGCGTTCGGCCGAAACAAATGCACGCGATACCCACGCTGCAATAGCCAACCAACTCGACGATGCACTGCGAACGAGACACCATTCAAGAACGGTGAATAACTAGACGCGACGTAGGCAATCTTCACGAAACATCCTTGCTGTAAGACACCTCATTGTGAGAACTGGGCCGGCCGCGTAACCAAGATCGCGCCCGTTCGTCCGCCACATGCGCCCTCAAACTGTGAGCCTCACACTCTTCGGCCAATTTTGGCACCAACTCGTGTACTACGGACCACAATTCGTCGCTGTCGAGCTTCGCGGACTTAGGAGCCAACGCATGAAGCTTCTCCACGCAAAATTGCTGTGGACTTCCGGCGTCTGCCAAATCAACCATCGCGTTCGTCTGGAGTCGTTGCTGAATCGTGGCCGCCAACTCCGGCACCGGCACCGCAATACCCGACGCCACGACCACGGTGTCCCGCTCTGCGACATGGCCTAGCAATTCGTCAACGATCGACGCGAACCGTTCGTGTCCGACCAAGTCGCGTGTCGCGTGACGAAATACCTGCACGCGACCGTTCAACACTTGCTGCACCAAATTGGGAAGCAACTGCCGTCCGTTCGCTCCCGGACCAATCAGATTCGCAATCCGCAAAATCAGGAACCGGCCACTCGACTCGCGAATCAATTCTTCGCATCGGAACTTGTGCCGGCCATAAGGTGTCGTCGGTTGGCACGGCGTCCCTTCGTGTCGCGGTTCGGTGACATCGCCATAGACTGCTCCGGCACTGGAGCAATACACCAAGCGTCGATCCGCTCGTCGGCAATGCTCTAACACCGCCTCCAGCCGCTCCCGCTCGAGAGCGAACTCAACGCTATCCCGGCAGCTTGAATCCCCGGTGCCGCTGGCAAAGAACACGGCACCCTCGTGACGCTCCGCCACTCTACTCATCGCGCGAGCCACCAAGCCACGTCCTACGATTCGCAGACGCGCAGCATCACAGTCGGAAACAACCGGTTCCATCAAATGACTCATCGGCTCAACATCAAGGCGGCAGCATTTTCTAGGACGAGTTCGACATCGGCATTAGAACCGAGGCCATCACAATCCTCTACGCTGAGCAAGAACCGATTGCAAAAACCCTGCGGAGCGTGTCCGGTTATTTCCCGCTCATCAACTGAACCTTCGCGGTTGATCCTGCAACATCGGAGAGTTCCACTCGCAGCGGTTCTTTGCGCTCCGACAGTTCGATCGCGAATGTCATTCGATGACGACTGGACGTGAGATCGAGCACCGTTTCCGGTGTGACCTTCATCGGGACCGCGTCGAGCCAGGCGACGAGACCGCTCACGGAATTGAAAGCCAGCTTCGCTTGGTCAGCGCTGGTGGCATCCAATTCAAACCGCGCGAAGGTGACGCCGAGTTGGCCGTCTTTGGCTCGGAAGAAGATCCGAAATACAGAGGTCGGTCAGGAGTCGTCGAGACCACTTTCCACGAAACCACGGCGCAAGGTCCGGACTGCGGTCATCAATCACACTGAGAACTTCAACCTTCTGTATTCCGTGTTCAATCTGAAACGCGATGATTGCGAGTCAAACAGCAATCGTAATTACCGGTTCGAGAACAGCGGGCGGCCGGCGGCTTGTTCGCGGGCGACGTCGAGGGCTTTGCGGACGTCCGGATCGTCTTCGAGCGAGTTGGCCATCGGGCCTCGGTGCAGGACGACGTGATCGGGCAATTCGACTTCGACGTCGGGCTTCACACCGATCTTGCCGAGCGTCTTGCCGTTCGGCGAATAGAACTTCGCGGTCGTCAGTCGCAGGCCGACACTGCGTTGGATCGGGAAAATGCTCTGCACGGACCATTTGCCGTAGGTCTTGCGGCCGACGATCGTTCCTCGTTGATGATCTCGCACGGCACCGGCGACGATTTCGCTGGCACTCGCGCTGTTCTCGTCCGTCAGCAGAACCAGCGGGATGTTCCACTTCTGCTGGCGATGAGCCGAGTACGAAAAATTCTGATCAGCCATGCGGCCTTTCGTGGAGACGAGGACTCCGTTGTCGATGAAGCGGTCAAGCACTTCGACGGCAGCGGTCAGCAGTCCACCGGGGTTGCCTCGCAAGTCCCAGATTAAGACCTTCATTCCTTGGCGATTCAACTTCTGCAACGCCTCATCGAGTTCGGCGGGCGAGCCTTTTTGGAAGCCGGTCATCTGGATGTAACCGATGCCGCGTGACTCATCGAGGATCTTGGCGATCGGGATGCTCTTCACTTGAACGGCTCGGCGAGCAACGTTGACGGTGCGTCGATCAGCGGCGGTGAGGCCGGACACATCCAGTCGAACTCGTGAGCCGGGCTTCCCTTTCAAGCGGCCAGCGGCTTCGTCGGTCGACATGTTGCGGCAATCGTGTCCGTCGATCCCGACGACGTAATCGCCGATCAACAGTCCGGCTTCCGACGCCGGGCTGTCTGGCAGAACGTTGACGAGCGACATGCCTTTACCCGCTTCGGCCTTCATCTCAATGCCGAGGCCAACGAACTCACCGTCGATGTTGTCGTACAGATCGCTCAGCCGGTCGGGTGTCAGACAATTGCTGTAATCGTCGAGTGCGTGACAGCCGCCGAAGACGTACTCCAAGACGACGGCAGTGCTGTTCAGTCCGAGCTGAGATTCCGCAAGCCCGGCGACATCGGAAACGACTTGATGCGCGGCGTGTCCGCTGTTGAGCGGCTTGTTCCAGTATTGCGTGCGGAGCGTATCGCGGAACTTCGCGATGTTGTTTTGCAGCGACGCTCGGCGGCCAGGCAAATGATGATCGAGAAATCTCTCGTTGGCCAACGCGATGTAGAGACTCTCGGTGCCGTGAGCCACGAACGATGTCGAGCTGAGTGGATCGACGAAGTGCGACTTGATCTTGTTGATGACCTCGTCGAACAGGCTGAGCGAATCGTGTCGCGACAACATCAGCATGTTCGTGCGGAAGCTGTTGTCCGAGTATCGTCGCTCGATGCCGAAGTGAATCTTCGAGCGACGCAGGCCGTAGCTCAGCTCGCGATCATCGGGCCACTTCTTGATCGACGCTTCGTAATGCTCGATCGCGTCAATCCAACGGCGCGTCCGTTCGAAGTCCTCGCCGGCTTGCAACGCTTGCCGAACGTCGGTGACTTCGGGCTTCAGTTTGGGAGCTGCCAGCGCCTCGCCATACGAAACGAACAGCGAGCCTGCCAAACACAGCAACAACCAAAGTCGCCGGCTAAAAAGTCCGAGCGCCATGCCCCTCTCCCCCGAAGTTGGTAGACACGAAACCGATTCCAGTGGGAGTCACACTCACGCGGAATCCCAACCACACCGGAACAGGTCCATGCCCCGAGCCCAACCTCCGCGCCCTCGAACCGGCCAAGCGACCGTCTCGCAACGCCACACCAAACTCAGAAGGTGTCAATCAATGTTGGTCTGTGGTGTCACCGCCTCGCAAGCGTTGCCGCGTTGCCTCAGTCGGTGACGTTGCGATTACTTTAGGCCACCTTTTGCGTGATGCAAATTGGCCACGAAAGAAATTGCTGGAGAATTCGTCACGACCGTTATCACATGCCACACTGCTCCGCATTGTGACGGCCAGCCTGAGTTTTCCATCAAGTCGCCAGGAGAAACTCCGAGGTGCGGTGCGAGCTGTCAGCCGGGTAGTGTCCTAATTTGTAGGCCGACTTCGCCGACGTCGGCTATTCCCGACGTCGGCGACGTCGGGCTACATTGAAAATAGGACACTACCGTCAGCCGGCGCGCGGCCTCGCTGTCTTCCTAATCCGAGCGGTCCGCGGTTCAATCGCCAACTGTCACGTCTTCAGGGATTGCGCATGAGTCACTTCCACGGACTTCCACCTGCATCATCAAATCGCCGGCCCTGGTGGATGACGCCGTGGAAGCGCTGGTTGTTGATTGTGACGCTGCCGATTGTCGGAGTGGTTGTGATGCTCACCGCGTTTCAGCGTTCGCTGATCTATCATCCGTTTGCCGAGAAGTCGCTGCCGGCCAAACTCGCGGGACTGGCCACTGGACGAGTTCACGATGTCACGACTCAATCGGAAGATCGATTCGATCTGCACGGCTGGCTGATCTTGGCGAAAGGCCACTCCGCCGGAACGGACGAGGAACTTGATGCGACGCTGGCGGAGGGCCGACCGGTGGCCTTGTACTTTGGAGGCAACGCTGCCAATCGCAGTTATCGAACGTTGGAGGTCCAAGCTCTGGCCGATGCCGGTGCAGACGTGCTGATCTTTGACTACCGCGGATACGGCGACAATCTTGGTGAACCCTCCGAAGCAGGACTCGCCCGCGACGCACGAGCCGTCTGGCGATTCGCAACGGAGAAGAAGAAGATCGAACCGCGTCGCCTCGTGCTCTTCGGCGAGTCGCTCGGCGGAGGCGTTGCCGTTCGTTTGGCCAACGAACTATGTCAAAAGAAGACGTCTCCCGGCGGACTCATTCTGCGATCGACATTCAGTTCGTTGACCGACGCCGGCGCGTATCATTTTCCGTGGCTGCCGGTGCGCTGGCTGCTGATGGATCGCTTCCCTAGTGAGGATCGCATCCGCAACGTCGATTGCCCGCTGCTGCAATTTCACGGAATGCGAGACACGATCGTCCCGTATCGGTTCGGCCAAAAACTGTTCGACGCAGCGCCGGACAAGTCGTTCTCTGGTGTTGCGAAGAAGTTCGTCGAACTTCCGAACGCCGACCACAACGACGTGATGGAAACGTCGGGACGAGTCGTCACCAACGTGATCCGCGAGTTTCTGACAGTCGCAGTGTCTCAATGATTCCAAACGGCAGGGCGGGCTAATTGTCCGGTCTCAGACATGTAACCCGCAGCGTGAGCGAGGGAGTTCCGTGACATTCCCTCGCTCACGCTTCGGGTAATATAGCGGCGTACCCTTCGCAGTTTGAAACATTGGCCTGCCCTGCTCCAAACGGTGCGCCGTGTTCAGATTCGCTGATCAACTTGTTTCAATTCACTCAAACCAATCGTTGTTCCTCAGATGACCAGGGTATCAATCTGGTAGTGTCCTATTTTCAATGTCGCCCGACGTCGCCGACGTCGGGAATAGCCGACTTCGGCGAAGTCGGCCTACAAATT
>JAYVQJ010000797.1:0-5572 GCA_043777235.1 Planctomycetia bacterium | reverse complement strand
GCGTGATGGTCTCATTCAGGGCTGATTGAAGATAAACTCAGCGGCAGACAAAACGGACTCAGGGAATCAATGATGAGCAAACGAACGATCTCCTCGTCGAAGCGCAGTTGGCTGCTGGACGAGATGGAATGGTGGCGGGATGCCGGCATCCTGACCCAGGGGCAGTCGCAAGACATTCTCGACCAGTACGAATCGGTCGCGCAAGCGGCGGACTCAAATAGCTCGCGGGCGGTCAATGCGCTGATGGGCACGGCCGCGCTGCTGGTCGGTGCAGGAGTGCTGTTGCTGATCTCGTTCAATTGGGAGCACCTGCATGTCGCCGCCAAGATGGTGTTGATCTTTAGCACGATTCTGGGGACGTACTACGGAGCGTTCCGGCTGAGGAAACGCGAGCAGATCGGACTGTCGAACGTGCTGTTCTTTCTCGGAGCGTTCTTCTACGGCTGCGGCATCATGCTGATCGGGCAGACGTTTCATCTAAGCGGCCACGCACCGGATGCTCTGTGGTGGTGGGCGCTCGGCACGCTGCCGCTGGCCGTCTGTTTGGAATCGCTGCTGTTGCACGCTCTGGTGGTTGCTCTGTTGGCGATTTGGTGCGGCGCGGAAATGCTTCAGTTTGGCAGCATGGGTTTGAACTTATTCTCTCGTTGGCATTGGGCTCCGAACGGAGCCTACACGTTGCCGCTACTGGCGGCTCCGGGGTTGATGCTGGCGTATCGCAGACAGCTCGCGAGTGTGTTGTGGTTGTACGTTCCGTTGCTGACGTGGTGGCTGTCTCTGCAAAGCATCGCGTGGGAAGGGGTCTGGCAATGGCATCACAACCCACTGTTTTTCATCGGCGGAGTCGGCGGGTTGCTGTTGATCGCCGCAGAGGCTCACGCATCAGGCAGCAAGCTGGCGATTCCCTATCGTACCTACGGCGTGTTTCTGGTCGGCTCATTACTGATTCCATTGAGCTTCAAGTACATCCATGAAAGAGGTGCGTGGCGTCCGGACGATCCGCGAATTGGTGCGCTGCTGCAAGGAGTGGCGATCGTGACGATGACGATCGTGGCTTTGGCGGCGCTGGCTTGGATTCAGGGTCGCTGGGCGACAAGACAGGACTTGGCCGTCGCTCTCAAAGAGACTGCGAAGCGTCAGTACGTTCCTGTCGGAATCACGCTGCTCATGGCGTTCTTCTCACTGTGGCACAGCCTGGTGCGCGAGCCGTTCACGCCAACGATTCTGGCGAACATCGCGATGCTGATCTTCGGCATCTGGCTGATGCTCGTCGGCCTGCGAGAAGATCGCGGCCGGCCGTTCTCAGCGGGTGTGCTGTATTTTCTCGGCTGGACGACGATGCGGTACGTCGATCTGTTCGGCGACATCGGCGGGATGCTCGGCGGAGCGGGCTTGTTCTTCGCCTGCGGAGCGTTCCTGTTCGGCATGGCTTACTTTTGGAAGCACCGCAAAAAGAAAGAGGTGCTCGCATGAGCGCGATTCCTGACGCCGCGATTCCCGACACACTGCCACGGCCCGGACTTTGGGAATGGGTCCGCTCGCACCAACGAGCGATCTTGCTGGGAACCATCGCATTTCAAATGCTGGTGCTCGGTTCGATGGTCGTGCGGAGCACTTGGACTCTCGTCACTGGCGAGACGATCTTGCTGCGTGTCGCTCCGGTCGATCCGCGCGATTTGTTTCGCGGTGATTACGTGATCCTGAACTACAGCTTCTCGAGGTTGCGGCCGCCGGGTGAAGCATCGTGGAACGAGTCACACGTCGGCCGCGAGATTTTCGTTTCGCTTGCCCCGGAGCAAGACGGCAAACACTGGCAAGACGCCGGAGTCAGTTGGACTCGCCCAACCTCTGGCACCTATTTGGAAGGCGAAGTCGGCAATGATTCGCTCAACGACTTCGGCATCGGCAAGTTCTATGTCCAGGAAGGCAAAGGAAAGGAATACGAAGACGCCGTCCGCGCCCGCCGCCTTTCCGTCGAGATCGCCGTCACTCCCGACGGAGCCGCCAGGATCAAGCGATTGGCGGTAGAGTGATCGCAGTTTGTCGGCCATTCATGATCAAGTTATGCTGCTTTGCCAACGGAGAACTTCGTCATGAACTCAGCGATGCCAATGACCAGCACCGGCTTTCGGCTCGACGACGGGCAGATCGAGGTCGTCGATCCATTCGTCGCGGAGTGCCTGCGAAAGAAGACGTTCGCCGAGCGGATGGAGATGGTGTTTGAAGCCAATCGCACCATGCGATTGCTGATCGCGGGACGATTGCAGACAGACTACCCCGATTGGAGCGACGAGCAAATTCAAGTCGAGGTCGCGCGGAGAATGCTTCATGGAACTGCATGAGCTTCTGCGATTAGCGATTGAGACGCTGGAACGATTGCAGATTCCGTATCTCGTGTGCGGATCGGTCGCGAGTGGCGGCTACGGCGAACCACGCATGACTCGCGACATCGACATCGTGATCGATCTGCGGTTTGGAAAAGTCGCGGAACTGTGCGAAGCGTTTCCGGCTCCCGAATTCTTCGTCAGCAAAGACGCCGCCATAGAGGCCATTCGGATGGAAAAGCAGTTCAACGTCATCCATCTGGCTTCCGCGAACAAAATCGACTTCATGATCTCACGCGACTGCGTTTGGTCGCGAGTGCAATTGGAACGACGTCAGCGAGTGACGATGTTCGGAAACGTGCAGGGATTCGCGGCCAGTCCCGAAGACATCATTCTCAGCAAGATGCTGTACTACTTCGAAGGTGGCTCAGAAAAGCACTTGCGAGACATCACCGGCATCCTCAGCATCCAGGCGGAAAAGATTGATCGCGATTACATTTCTCAATGGGCTTCCCGATTAAGAGTGACCGAAGTGTGGTCAGCGGTCTTGAGGCGTCTTCAAAAGGAATGAGCAACGAGGAGCCGAAACGTGCGTCATCGTCACCGTGGTCGTAAAATCGTTGTCGATGACGTGAGTTACCGTTGGAACTTTGGACGTGGCTACGAAGTCGAAGATCGCTGGGCAATCTTTATATGGTGCGAAGGTGTCTCCGAGCCGGGCGTCGCCGTCCTTGTACGGCATCGTGATTTCTGGGTCGACATTTCAGACGACAACCGGAAGTTTGATCCAGATGACTATCGGCCGATCAAACCAAGCCTTATTCGTGAGCTGATTCTGCGAGCTCAGGAGTTTGGATGGCAGCCAGGCCAAACTCCCAAACAAATGGTCTTCGATTACGATTGGGAAAATTTCACCGTTTACAAAACTGTGACGAAAGGCTGAGAGCAGTGTTCGAGACCCCCATTTCACGGAGAGCGACGTTTCGCCGAATTGGTGGCGGATTGGGGGCCATCGGTCTGGCGTCGATGTTGACGGATGAATTCGCGCTGGGAGAACGATCGTCGGGGCAAACTCAGGCCAGCACGCATCACGCACCGCGAGCCAAGCGAATCATTCAACTCTTTATGAACGGCGGGCCGTTTCAAGGGGATTTCTTTGATCCGAAGCCGGCGATCAATCAGTTTGCGGGGCAGCGGCCGAAGGAAGTTGAGTTCCGCACCGAGAACAAAACCGGCGGGCTGATGCCGGTGCCGACGGCGTATCGGTCGCGCGGCGAGAGTGGCTTGCCGGTCAGCAATCTGTTGCCGCAGTTGGGCGAGTGCATCGACGACCTCTGCGTGATTCGCTCGATGCACTGCGACAATCCGAATCATGGGCCGGCACTGTTTCAGATGAACAACGGCACGATCACGCCGACTCGGCCCAGCATGGGGTCGTGGATGCTGTACGGACTCGGCAGCGAGAACGCGGATCTGCCGGGTTACGTCGTGCTCTGCCCCGGCCGACCGGTGCGGTTCGCGGAGTTGTGGACCAGCGCGTTTCTGCCGGGCGAGTTTCAAGGGACGTACCTCAATCACAGCGATCTCGAACCGACGAAGCTGTTGCCGAACCTGCGCAACTCAGACGCGAGCCTGTCACTCGCGCAGCAACGACGGCAACTTGAACTGCTGCGACGGATCAACGCGAAGCACCTCGAACAGCATCCCGATGAGCCGGCGCTGGAGGCTCGCATCCGCGCGATGGAGACCGCGTTTCGGATGCAGTTCACGGCGTCGGAAGCGTTCGACATTCGGCTGGAACCGGATGCAATTCGCACCGAGTACGGCAACACGAAATACGCGCACGGCTGCTTGATGGCTCGGCGATTGATCGAGCGTGGCGTCCGCTTCGTGCAGGTCTATTACGGCAACGGCCAGCCGTGGGACACGCACAGCAATCACGACGAGCAAACGGTGCGACTCGCGAAGGACATCGACCAGCCGACCGCCGCGCTGCTGCGAGACCTCAAACGTCGCGGGTTGCTCGACGACACTCTGGTGATCTGGGGGGGCGAGTTCGGCCGCACCTCGACGACCGAAGGGGGCAACGGCCGCGACCACAATCATCTCGGCTTCACGACCTGGCTGGCTGGCGGCGGCGTGCGAGGCGGCATGGCCTACGGAGCCACCGACGATTTTGCGTTTCGAGCCGTCCAAGACAAAGTCCACGTCCACGACCTGCACGCCACGATCCTGCACCTGCTCGGCTTCGACCACGAACGCCTCACCTACCGCCACTCCGGCCGCGACTACCGCTTGACCGACGTTTATGGCCGGGTCGTGAACGAGATTCTCGCGTGATTGATCTGCCGTTGGCTGATGGCCGAAAGCCGATGGCCGTTATCCTTTTCCTCAAAACGATAACGGCCATCGGCATTCGGCTCACGGCTATCGGTCGGACATGACACACACATGAATTTGCATCTGGATGACACGATTGCGGCGTTGGCTTCGGCTCCGGGGGCGAGTGGTCGCGGGATCGTGCGTGTGAGTGGCGGCGACGTGGGACGAGTGCTTGAGCAGTACTTCTTGCCGCGCGATGCTGAGCGTTGGCAGAAGGCGACTCGCGCGGAGTGGCATTCGGGGGAATGGCGATTGGCGGTCGATGTGCCGTGGGATGACGCTCCGTTTCGGAATGGACTGCGGTTGCCGATTGAGGTTGGGTTGTGGCCGACGAAGCGGAGTTACACGGGGCAGCCGTTGGCGGAGTTGCATTTGATTGGTTCGCCGCCGTTGCTGGAGGCGGTGTTGACGCAGTTGTGCCGCAGCGGTTGCCGAGCGGCTCGGCCGGGGGAGTTCACGCTGCGAGCGTTCTTGGCCGGACGGCTCGATTTGTTGCAGGCCGAGGCGGTGCTCGGCGTCATCGACGCGGCGGATCATGTCGAGCTGGATCAAGCCCTGCGGCAACTCGCGGGAGGCATCTCGCACGAAATCGCGCGACTGCGTTCCGATCTGCTCGACCTGCTAGTGGACTTGGAAGCGGGACTCGATTTCGTGGACGAGGACATCGAGTTCGTCTCGCGCGAGCAGTTGTTGTTGCGAGTCACCGCCGCGCGGCGGACGACCTCCGAGTTATGCGATCAAGCGTCGCGGCGGTTGCAAAGTTCGTCTCGGGCGCGAGTCGTCCTCGCCGGCTTGCCGAACGCGGGCAAGAGCACGTTGCTCAACGCGCTGACCGGTCAATCGGCGGCGTTGGTCTCGGAGGTCAG
>JAYVQJ010000796.1:0-5585 GCA_043777235.1 Planctomycetia bacterium | reverse complement strand
GTGCCGGCGAGGCCACCGCCTCGGCTGCTGGTAATGTGTCCATGCGCCACTAATAATCGATCACCTGCCATGCGCAAAAAGCGTGCCGAACAGTGTTGACCGTGTCCTGTTCGCGGCGGAGAGCAGCCAGACGCAGGTCGTGGTCCGTAAATTTCAGTTCATACGTGTCGTCCGCCTGGTGTTGAATCGGGCAGGACTTCAGCAGTGGGCAGCCCGCGCAGTGCTCGGCCGACAGGGTGACGATTGTCAACGCGGCGACTGCGAGCACGGCGACACCGGTTTCGGTGGGCTCGGTGCGCGTGACTTGCAGCGGTGCGTGACCGGCGGGACAGGCTTCGACCGCACCCGTCACTTCCTGGTGTGCGAAGTCGTCCAGCGTGAGCGCCGCCGGGTCCAACTGTGGTGCCTTGCCTGGGATCGGCGCGATCAACTCCACACCCCGCGACTCCGCGAACACGCAGTTCCCGTCGCTGCCGTAGGCGGTGTCGGCGGTCAGTTCCTCGGGCAGCATGTCCCGCGATTCCAGTTGTTCCAGCAGCGGTTGAACCGCGTTGGCATCGCTGGCACAGGCCGTTTCGGGGATCGCACCCACGATCAGTTGCACCTCGTTCGCGGCTGAGCACGTCTCGCTCAATGGGATCTGATCGCCCTGTCCCTGGTGACCCTGAGAAATTGGAGTTGCGGCTCGCACAATCGAGCGATGTCATTACGGAAACGTTGTCGGACTTGCTCACGGTCCTCCGAGTGGTGTCGATCACCGGAGAACTCAAGGAAATTGTGGCAGACCCCGACGACGACAAAGTTCTGGAGTGTGCCGTTGTCGCCAGTGCAACTCACATTGTCACCGGCGACCGCAAGCACCTTCTCCCGTTGAGCGGCTATCGTGGCATCCGCATCGTCAGCCCCGCCGAGTTCCTCCGCACGACCGAATCGACCGCGCCGCCTTCAGTTTCCTGAAGCACCTCGCCTGCTATGCTGTCGGCCGTAGCCTAACCTGCAACGAACTGATGGACTTCTAGGAACAAGCCGTCCAACCGCGAGCCACCGACTACCGCATGAAAGACCTGATCCACTTCGTCATCAAGAGCGATGCGTTTTTTAAGAAGTGAGCGCCACTATTGATGATCACCTGAAAAATGACTGACAGTTGAGTCTCTTCGGACCACACGGTTACCTAAAACATGAACAAGCTCATTCTGGAAGACGGCTCACCGCAACGGAATCACCGAAGGCATCTCAACGACTTGCTGGCATCAACGACGGGGACATTGCGGTTCGCACTGCATATGTGACAGATCGCGACCTTTTGACTCGTGAGCCCGACCGCGAACGACGTCTGCTGATTTCTTTGTTGCCGATGGATGTGGCATCAGGCGCAACATCACTTGAGACGTTAGGAACGCTGATTAAGTCTGGCGTCGAGTGCCGCGCACTTCCTGAACGCCCTCGGCTTCATGCGAAGGTCTACATCTTTGGCTCCTCCCACGCCGTTGTTACGTCCGCGAATCTCACTGGGAGTGCCTTTGATTCCAATATCGAGGTCGGTGTCGAACTACAAGCGGATCAAGTTTCGCAATTGGCGGCCTGGTTTGACGCGCTCTGGGAGATCGGCTCTCCATTGGATCTTGAGCAGTTGGCCGAACTGCAAAGCAAGACAAGACTACTTCGTCAGGAATACATGAAGCTGAAGAAGAAGGCAAAAGCGAAGCTACAATTCGCAGCGAGCGACAAACAGAAAGAGCAATTGTCTGACACGCTTCAAGAATTGTTTGCAACTGCGAGCCGTTTCTTTGTGTGCAACACCGACCGACTGCAAGGCGAACGCACAGAAACGGGCGGCTTCGCGCTTGAAGAGAAAATGTTCAACCGCGGGTTTGCAACTGCGTGGGAATCATTCAAATTCCCCAGTCACATGGAGCAGGTTGACGTTGGGGATGCCATATTCATGTTTGCAAAGCACATAGGAATCATTGGAATTGGGATGGCGACGGGCAGATGCGAAACTCTGACTCCCGATGACCCAGACCGGATCCGCAACTTTGTGGATGAGGACAACACGCCTGAATGGCGTGTGCCGGTGCAATGGTTGGCGCAAACCGACGAAGCCGGTGCGTATCGGTGGAATTCTCCCAACTTCACGTTTTGGAATGTTACCGATTCCCAGTACGACGAATTTCGAGAGGACGTCAAGATGCACTTCCTTGCTGACACCTGAAATGGCCGAGCTTGGGCGTTAGTTAGTTCCATTCCACGTCAACCTTTATTACGGATTTGATTCATGACCTCTTCCATTCAACTCGATCGTCGTACGGTTCTCAAAGGTTTGGCTGGCGTCACACTGGGGCTGCCGTTGTTGGCGGCGATGGGGAAGGAAGTCGCCGAGAAAACTCCGCGGCGGTTTTGTGCGATGTACACGGCGAACGGGATGTCGTTGCCGAACCCGAAGCATGGGATTGACGAGTGGAGTTGGTTTCCGAAGGCCGAGGGGCGGGGGTTTGAGTTTGGGAAATCGACCGAACCGCTCAAGGAGTTTCGAGAGAAGCTCAGTTTTCTTGGCGGGCTGCATCATCCGAACGGGACGAAGGCCGATCCGCATTTGTGTTCGGACATGTGGCTGACGGGTGCTCCGTTGCACAACCCGAAGCCGGGGATGTTCAACTCGGTGGGGCTGGATCAAGTTGTCGCTCAGCACACGAAGCAGTTTTGTCGGCAGCCGTCGTTGGTGTTGTCGATTGATGCGGGGGTTGGGTTTCTCTCGCGGACGGGGACGATCTCGTACAGCCTCGAAGGGAAGCCGATCCCCGCCGAGAACAATCCTCGGCGAGTGTTCGATCGACTGTTTCGAGGCGACCGGGCCTCGCTCGCAACGCAGCGCGAGCAACTTCACAAGCGGATCAAGCTGGTGGATGCGGTGTTCGACAGCGCCAAGGCGCTCAACAAGCAGCTTGGCCAATCCGACCGGGAGAAGATGGACCAGTACCTCACGTCGCTGGATGAAATCGAGGCCCGGCTGACCGCGTCGGAAAAGTGGATCGACATCCCGCTGAAGACGCAGGATTACTCGCATCTCAACCTGGACGCGAACTCGGAAGGCGAACCGGCCGAGTATTACCGCAACATGTTCGACCTGATCGCGCTGGCCTTTGATGCGGACATCACGCGGTCGGTCGCGTTCATGCTCAATCGCGAAGACGGCATGGGGATCAGCGACACGTTCCCGCTGAAGCTCGGCCTGACTCGCACGCACCACAACCTGTCGCACGCCGAAGACAAGCCGGGCCAACTGGAATTCGCCAAGTACGACCTGTTCCTCAGCGAGCAGATCGCTCACTTCCTGCGGCGGCTGGAGGAATACCAAGACCCCAATGGTCCGGTGCTCGACAACACGATCGTCCTCTTCGGCAGCGGAGCGAGTACCACTCACTATCCGAAGAACCTGCCGACTCTGATCGCGGGCGGTTCAAACATGGGTCTCAAGCACGGCACCTTCTGGCGCGGCAAGGACGCTTTGATGTCGAACCTCTACCTGAGCATCCTGCGCTCGATGCAGATTGAAGAGCCGTCGTTCGCCGACAGCACGGGGACACTCGGCGACTCCATCTTTTCCAAGGTCTAAAGCGGTCCAATTCTGATCTTCAATTGCGGAACCATGACATGCGAATGAAGGATGCTCGGTTTGACGAACTCAATCGCCAATGCGGCGTCGCTCACGAGAGCCTTTCGCGGCGGACGGCGATTCAAGCGGGGAGCATCGGCCTCTTGGGGCTGGGGATGAATCATGTCGCGGCGTTACGCGCCGCCGATGGAAAGTTGACAACACCGAGCGGCGGCAGCGCGAAGTCGGTCATCTTTGTGTTCCTCTCCGGAGGACTGACTCAGCATGACAGCTTTGACCCGAAGCCGGGGGCACCGGCCGAGATTCGCGGTGAGTTCTCACCGATCGACACGCGGACGCCGGGGGTACAGATTTGCGAGCATCTGCCGATGCTGGCGGCTCGCAGCGACATGTGGAGCCAGATTCGTTCGCTGACCACGCCGTACAACGAACACTCGCAAGGGCACACGTCCATTCTCACCGGTCGCACGCCGATGCCGGCGGGTTACAACCCCGGCAAGCCACAGTCGAGCGATTGGCCGTCCATCGCTTCAGTGGTCGGGGACGCACTTCCGCGACGAAACAACAACCTGCCTCCGGCCGTCGTGCTACCCGAGCGGTTGATCCACAACACGGGGCGAGTACTTCCCGGTCAGTTCGGTGGCGTGATGGGGAATCGCCGCGATCCGTGGTTCATCGAAGCCTCGCCGTACAACTCGAAGTCTTACGGTGCGTATCCGGAGTACGAGTTCCATTTCACGCGGGGCCGCGAGCGAAATCCGGCTCTGACGTTTCAGTCGCCGAACCTCAGCCTGCCACAGGGGCTGACTCGTTTGCGGATGTCGGATCGAGATGGTTTGCTCGGCGTGATTGAGCAGCAGCGGCGCGATCTCGATCGGCTTGCCGCAGTCGAGTCGTTTGATCGGCATCGTCAGGCGGCGATCTCGTTGCTGACCGACGCCAACGTGCAACGAGCGTTCGATGTCCACAACGTCGATGGTCAAACTCAGGACCGTTACGGACGCAACGCCTTCGGCTGGTCGCTGCTGATGGCTCGGCAACTGGTGCAGACGGGAGTGAATTTGATCCAGGTGAATCTTGGCAACAACGAATCGTGGGACACTCACGACAACAACTTTCCGTTGCTGCGAGACTGCCTGCTCCCGCCGACCGATCGCGGAATGGCCGCGTTACTCGATGACCTCCAGACATTGGGACTGCTCGACGAAACGCTGATCGTGATGTGCGGCGAGATGGGCCGCACTCCCAAGGTGAACGCGGCCAATCGCAGTCCCGGTGCAAAGGCGGGGCGCGATCATTGGGGAGCGGTCCAAACCGTGTTCATCGCCGGCGGCGGAGTCCCCGGCGGCCTCGTCATCGGCTCGTCCGACAAGTCCGGTGCGTACCCCGCCACCAGCCCTCAACTCCCCGAAAACCTCGCCGCCACGATCTATCACGCCCTCGGGATTCCCGCGACCGCCACCTGGAAAGACGATGTCGATCGCCCCAATCACATTTATCGTGGTGAGCCGATTGTCTTCGCGTAGCGAGGTTTGACATGACGAGCCAATTCAATTCAATCTTGGATCCGCGCATTGTGCGGCGAACGGCGATTCAAGCGGGAAGCATCAGCCTGCTCGGACTGGGAATGAATCACGTCGCGGGACTACACGCGATGGCTGGCGAGTTGGTCGTCGCGCGGGCGTCCTCGACGAAGTACGAAGAACTGGGACGAGTCACCCTCAGGGAGACCACTCGCCAAGCCCCCGCCCTCTCCAACGGACGCCTCTACCTGCGCGACGGCCGCGAGATTCTCTGTGTCGATGTCCGCAAGCCGTGAGTTGAGCCTGCTTCGATTGGGCCGTTTCAACTTCGAGGCATTGGCACCTGCCGACTGCGGCCTCGCTTCGGTTGCCCCAAAGACACGATGGCACTCTTCATCTCGATTTGGAGTGCTTCCAGAATGCGGTTGGCTCGTTCGACGGTGATG
>JAYVQJ010000795.1:0-5592 GCA_043777235.1 Planctomycetia bacterium | reverse complement strand
GACGTAATCCCTTCGGGATAATGGCGGAGGCAAACCGATCCCAACTTGGAGCGACTGAGTTACCAATTTTGAGTTTCACATTTCGAGTTTTCTCATGTGGATCGTCTTTGAATGTCCGTCGTGTCACGGCAACAACGTTAGCGAAGTGATCGCTCAGACGGAGCAGCTTCGTTGCTCAAGCTGTTCGTGGCAGAGAGGAGTTTCGGCAGAGAATCGGTCGGCGACCGAGCCCACTCATTGCTTGGTTTGTGGCTGTGAGGATTTGTGGCGGCAGAAGGATTTTCCGCAGCGGCTGGGCGTGTTGATGGTCGCGGCCGGGGCGTTGCTGAGCACGATCTTTTGGTGGCGCATGGAGCCGGCGTGGGCGATCGGCGTGTTGCTGCTGTTCGCGTTGGTGGATGGGGTGCTCTACACTTTGATGCGTGACGTGTTGGTGTGTTATCGCTGCGGCTCTCGGCATCGACACACGCCGCTCGACGGTCGCCACGAACGCTTTAATCTCGAAACTCACGAGCGATATCGGCAAGAAACGATCCGGCTGGAAGAAATGAAACGCGGTTCCTCAAAGTAGCCATCATCGCTCCGCGTGATGGGCCTTCGGGTCAACGGCCGCGAACGCTTCAAAACCGTTCGCGAGTCAACCGCAAAAGGCTCGTCACGCGGAGCGATGACGGCTACTTTTCGCGTCTAACTCATGCACGAACAACGGCAGCGAATTGTCGAAGACCTATCGGGCGTGTTCGCGGGCGAACTTGCCGTGGATACGTTGTCGCTGGCGATGTTTGCCAGCGATGCAAGCTGGTATCAGATCGAACCGCTTGGCATCGCGTTTCCGAAAGACCGTGAGGATGTGATCGCGCTGGCCAAATACGCGGCCGAGCGAAAGATTCCTCTGATCCCGCGCGGAGCCGGGTCCAGCGTGACGGGCGGGGCGCTCGGACGCGGGCTGATCGTCGATTGCTCGCGGCATCTGACGAAGATCGAGCACATCGGTTCCGACACAGTGCGAGTTCAAGCGGGTGTCGTGCTCGATGATCTGAACCGAGTGCTGCGCGAACATGGACGCTATTTTCCTCCCGATCCATCGAATCCGGCGATCACGACGATTGGCAGCATGTTGGCCACCGACGCGGCCGGCTCGCGGTCGATGCGTGTCGGTTCAACGCGCGATCATGTGCGGTCCATCGAGATTGTCTTTCCGGGAGGTCAATGCGTCGAGTTGGGGAACGAACCGCTCGAAGCAGCGGTGCCGTCCAAAGAGACCGGCAAGCCGTCGGTCGAGTCATTGCTCAATGATCCGTTGGGTGCCGTGACGGATGGCGTCACGGCGCTGGCGGCCAGTTTGCTGGGAGGCAGCGATGCCGGCTTGAAGCCAACCGAGGCTGAGGTTCGGCAAGGGCTCGTCAGCCGGCTGGCTCGCATCTTGTCCGAAAACGAAAACCTCATTCGCGAAAAGCAACCGCCGATTCCGCGGAACTGTTCCGGGTACTACTTGCGCGGCGTGCTCTCACGCACGCACCTGCACGCCTCGCGGTTGCTGGTTGGTTCCGAAGGGACACTGGGATTGTTCACGGCAGCAACGTTGCACACAGCACCGTTGCCGACTGGTCGCGGAGTCGCGCTGCTGCTGTTCGCGAGTTTGGAGGCGGCCGTCGATGCGGTGCATGCTCTGAGCGATCAGCTTCCCAGCGCGTGCGACTTGCTCGACCGACGGCTGCTGACGCTCGCGCGCGAAGCCGATATGTTCTTCGCGCACATCATTCCGCCGGCCGCCGAAGCGGCACTGATCATCGAGCAGACCGGCTTCAGCGAGACGCAGGCTCGCGACCGCATTCGCTTCGCGGTTGAGACGGCGAGACGCTTCGACGGGCACCTAGCGGCGGACGCCTATGACTATGACTCGGCAGAACTGCTCTGGTCGTTGCCTCGCAAAGTGGTGCCGTATTTGAATCGCGTGAAGGGAGCGATCCGGCCGCAGCCGTTCGTCGAAGCGTTTGCCGTTCCGCCGGAAAAGCTCCGCGAGTTTCTTGGCCGGATGCAGCGTGTCTTGCAAAAGCACGAGGTCATCGCGTCGTTGTATTCGCACGCGGCGGCCGGCCAGATTCACTTGCGGCCGTTCCTTCCGAATCCGATGCCGGCCGACGGTCCGCGTATCGAAGCGATCGCCCGCGATTTGTATCAGGCGGTGTTCGAAGTCGGCGGCACGATCAGTGGCGAGCACGGAGACGGGCTATCTCGCACCAGTTTTCTGCGGTCGCAATACGGCCCGCTGTATCGAGTCTTTCAACAAACGAAAGACGTCTTCGACCCGCTGCATTTGATGAACCCCGGCAAAATCATCAGCGACGATCCGCACCTGACGGTGAAGAATCTGCGGTCCGCTGTGCTTCCGCCACCGCCGATTGTCGAGTTGCATTTGAAGTGGAAGCCGGACGAGTTGCCGGCTCAAGCGGCGGCATGCAACGGCTGCGGCATGTGTCGCACGCAGTCTCCTGACCTGCGGATGTGTCCGTTCTTTCGAGTCAATCCTGCGGAAGAGGCGGCTCCGCGTTCAAAGGCCAACATCGTCCGCAATTATTTGTCCGGTCTTGTCTCGCCGCAGGACTTCGCCTCTTCGGCGATGAAGCGGATCGCCGACCTGTGCTTCAACTGCAAGCAGTGCGAATTGGAATGCCCGGCGAACGTCAACGTCTCGCAAATGATGATCGAGGCCAAGGCCGCGAACGTTGCCGAGCACGGACTCAATCGCTCCGATTGGCTGCTGTCGCGAGCACACTCCTTCGGAGCCATCGGCTGCGCGCTGAGCTGGTTCGTGAATTGGGGATTGAACAACGCGCGCGTCCGCTGGCTGCTGGAACGACTCTTCGGCATCCATCGGCAACGCAAGCTGCCACTGTTCGCTCACAAGCCGCTGATCGATTCCGTCCCGCGCGAGCTGACGGCGTTCCCTGAGGAACTCGCCAAGAACAAGCCGGTCGTCTATTTCGTCGATCATTTCTCGAACTTTCACGACCCGGAACTTGGCCAAGCCTTCTTGGCGATCCTGGCTCACAACGGTGTGCGAGTGCATGTGCCAGAAGATCAAACGGTCTCCGGCATGGCGATGATCTCGGCCGGTGACCTCGACGCCGCCCGCAAGGTCGCCGAGCAAAATGTCCGCGAACTTTCGGAACTCGCCCGCGAGGGAGTTCCGATCATCTGCACCGAACCGTCGGCGGCGCTCTGCCTGAAACACGAATACCCGCGACTGCTCGATCACCCCGACGTGCAGATCGTCGCCGATCAAGTCGTCGAGGCCACTGGCTTCCTCGCCGGATTGCTTGCGAAGGATCAACTGCGCACCGACTTCGGCCCGCTCAAACTCACGGCGAGTTATCACACGCCCTGTCACCTGAAAGCCTTGCACCACACCAGTCCGGCGCTCAAGCTGCTGGAGCGAATTCCGGAACTCGAAGTCTTCTCGATCGAGAAAGGCTGCTCCGGAATGGCCGGCGCGTTCGGCCTGACTCGCGAGAATTTCGACACGTCGCTCCGCATCGGCCACGACTTGATCGAGCACATGCGCACCGCCGACGTCTCGATCGGCCTGACCGAATGCAGCAGTTGCAAGATGCAAATGGAACAAGGCACGTCCACGCCGACACTGCACCCGATCAAGCTGCTGGCGCTGTCGTATGGACTGATGCCGGAGATTCAATCCCGGCTCCAGAAAGCCACGAAGAAACTCGTCGTCACATGAAAACCGTCTTAAAATTGTTCGCTCGCGCCCGCGATTTGGCGGGATCGCCGACACTGGAACTCGATCTGCCCGACTCGGCGACCGCCACCGATTTGCGAACCGCACTCGGCGAGCAAGTCCCCGCGCTGCAGCCGATCCTCGCGAGCCTGCTCATCGCGGTCGGCAACGATTACGCTGCTCCCACCACGCGAGTCGCTGGCCGCACCGACCTTGCCGTTTTCCCTCCCGTGAGCGGCGGCTGATTGATTCCCCACTGATGATCCAACTCACTCACGACCCCATCGACTTCGCCGCGCTCACCGAGTCTGTTCGCTCGAATCAGGCCGGCGCGGTCGTGTTGTTTCTCGGCACCGTTCGCGAGATGACTCATGGACGGCAAACCGTCGCGCTCGATTACGATGCGTACCCGGAGATGGCCGCGGCCAAACTCAAGGAACTTGAAACCGAAGCTCGCTCGCGCTGGCCGGTGATCGAGGCTGGCCTCGTGCATCGCTTGGGACACTTGGAACTTGGCGATGTCAGCGTGGCGGTCGCGATCAGTTGCCCGCATCGACATCAGGCGTTCGACGCGGGAAGATTCCTCATCGACCGCCTCAAAGAAGTCGTCCCGATCTGGAAGAAAGAAAACTGGAGCGACGGATCGACCGAGTGGGTCCATCCGGTAACAGAAGTGCCCGGCCGATTGCCGTAGGCCGAAAGCCGATGGCCGTGATCCTTTTCTTTGGTTCATTGGGAAAAAGGATTACGGCTTTCGGCTCTCGGCCTACGGCTTGCGGCCGGGCAATCGGAATTCGGAAACTGATTGAGCATGACGACAGCACTTATTGACGGCTTCGGCCGCGAACATACGAACCTGCGCATCAGCGTCACTGACCGCTGCAACATCCGGTGTTTCTATTGCATGCCGGCCGAGAACGTGCAGTTCATGGAACGCAAAGATCTGCTGACGTTCGAGGAGATGGAACGCTTCACTCGCATCTGTGTCGGTCTCGGCGTCAACAAAGTTCGGCTGACCGGCGGCGAGCCGCTGGTGCGTCGCGACCTGCACAAGCTGGTCGAGATGATCGCCAAGATCGACGGCGTTCACGACATCGGCATCACAACCAACGGCATTCTGCTGGCCGAGCAAGCTCAGGCGTTGTGGGACGCCGGACTGCGGCGGATCAATGTGTCGCTCGATGCGCTCGATCCGGTGAAGTTCAAAGAGATCACGCGCCGCGAGGGCTACGAAAAGGTGATCGAAGGAATTCAGGCCGCTCAGCGAGTCGGCTTCGATCCCGTGAAAATCAACGCCGTCTCCGTGCGCGGCATGACCGAGGACGAGATCGTTCCGTTCGGCAAGTTCGCGCGCGAGACCGGAGTCGAACTCCGCTTCATCGAGTTCATGCCGCTCGACGCCGACAATGCTTGGGAGCGTGACAAAGTTCTGTTCGCGCACGAGATCATCGAACGCCTCTCGGCCGAGATCATGCCACTGATCCCGGTCCCGAATCAGAACCCGCACGCCCCTGCCACCGAGTTCGTCTTCGAGGACGGCATCGGCCACGTCGGTTTCATTGCCAGCGTCAGCCAACCGTTCTGTATGAGCTGCGACCGCTTCCGTATCACGGCCGACGGAAAAATCCGCAACTGCCTCTTCAGCCTCGAAGAGACTGACGTCCGCGGCTTGCTGCGCGGCGACGGCTCCGATGCCGACATCGCCGAAGCGATCAAAGCCTCCGTCGCCGCCAAATGGGAAGGGCACCAAATCAACACCGCCAAGTTCATCCAACCCCAACGCGCGATGTACTCGATCGGCGGTTAATGACTGACTGTGCGAAACCTTGGAGTGCTGCGGCTCGACGCAGCCCTCC
>JAYVQJ010000794.1:0-21682 GCA_043777235.1 Planctomycetia bacterium | reverse complement strand
TCGACACGGAGCCGAAATCGCCGAACGCCCGATCCATTTCGCCGAGGTCATCGCGACGCTCTATCAGCATCTCGGCATCGACCTCGAAACGAAGCTCAATGATCTGGCTGGCCGACCGCAGTACGTCGTCGATGGCAAGAAGCCGTTGCCGGAATTGGTGTGAGAAAGTAGCCCTCACCGCTCCGCGTGAGGTCAGCCGAGCGCGGATCCAACGTGGATGCGTCGGTTGACGTCATCGTCGCAGTCGGCGCGCGTGAGAGCTGTTTCGCCGGTTGGTCGTCGTTTGCGAGAATGAGCGTCGATGGATGTTCGGCTGACCTCACGCGGAGCGGTGAGGGCTACTTTGGGGGCAGCCAGTCACTCGGCGACGCGGCGGACTTTGACTTGCTCGCGAATGGATTTGCCCTGTTCCCAGAGTCGGCGAATTTCGTCAGCGTCTTGTTGAATCAACGCCTCACGGATCGCGGCGATTTCGTGGGAGAACTCATCCAAGCTGGCAAGCACGGCGTCGCGGTTATCGAGCAGAATCGGCACCCACACATTCGGATCGCCCGCCGCGATGCGGGTTGTGTCTGCGAAGCCTGTTGCTGCGAGCGAGCGGTTGTTGTCGGCCAGTGTCCGAGCCAACGCGGAGGCGACGACGTGCGGCACATGACTGGTCTGAGCCAGTGCGAGGTCGTGGGCTTCCGGAGTCATCTCGACGACCGACATTCCGATGGCTTGCCAGAACGCCGTCAGTCGTTCGACTTCTTTGCGAGGCGACGATTCGGTCGGAGTCACAACGCAGACTCGGCCATCGAACAAGTCCGCACGGGAATGTTCCCAGCCTTGCTTCTCGGAACCGGCCAGCGGGTGCGAGCCGACAAACGTGATGGTGTTTGAAAGTTCGCTCGAAAGTTCGCGGCACAGATGCGCCTTCGTGCTGCCGACGTCGGTGATGAGCGTTCCCGGCCGACAAACGGACGCGACTTCGCGGACTCCCGGCACGATCAAGTTCACTGGGGTCGCGAAGATCAGCAAGTCGGCCTGTGTGGCGGCGGCGACCAAATCCGTGCTGATGTCATCGAGCACATTCGCTTCGCGAGCTTGCACCAGTCGAGCGGCCGAGCGGCCGACTCCGATGACTCGGCGGACGATTCCGTATTGCCGAGCGGCCAGTGCGACGGAGCCTCCGAGCAATCCAACGCCAACGATGGCCAGAGTGTCAAAACGACAACGGCTCTCGCCGGAAATCGGCGCGATATTCGTCGAGTTGCTGGGTGGCTGGCTCATGGCCAGCGGATTCTATTCGGCGCGCGAGCCAGTTTGGAACTTGGACGACTTGTCGGCGTTTCCTCAAATCGCTGGATCTGTCCGCAGTTCAGGGAAATGCCCAAAAGTAACCCGAAGCGTGAGCGCGGGCTGGAATCACGCGTTAATTTCTCGCGCCCTCGCTCACGCTTCGGGTTACTTTTAGCGTCTGCTTAATTGCCGGCGGATTGCAGCAGGAATTGGAGTTGATCCAGCGTCAGATCACGGAGGCTGAGTTGACCATTGAGGCCCGCAAGATTGGTCGTCGAAGTGGACGAGTTGGAGTTGTTCGCTTGGCTGTCGGCGTCGTTGCCGCCGTCGGAGATGACGACGTCGAACGAGTCGCTGAGGATGTCATCGTTGCCACTGCCGCCGACGACGCTGTCTCGACCTAACCCGGATTCGATGTGGTCATCGCCGCCGCCGCCGAACAGTGTGTCGTTGCCATCTTCGCCCAACAGCGTGTCACGTTCCGAACCTCCCTGGAGACTATCGTTACCGGTGCCGCCGGAGAGTTCATTGTTTCCTTCGTTGCCGGTGAGCGAATCGTTGCCAGCACCTCCGACGAGCGTGTCATCGCCGTCGTCGGTTGAGAGCGTGTCGATGCCGTCGTTGTCCGCATCGCCGTAGAGGATGTCGTTGCCGGTGCCGCCGTCGATGCTGTCGCTGCCCGACTCGCCGGAGATCGAATCGTTGCCGTCGCCACCTTGAGCGGTGTCATCGCCGGCTCCGAGGTCCACGAAATCATTCCCCGCGCCGGCATCGACTGAATCGCTGCCGTCTCCGGAGAAGATCGTGTCAGCACCGCTGCCGCCGATGATTGTGTCCGTGTTTGCTCCGCCCGTCACCGAGTCGTCACCTTCGCCAGCATCGAGCGAGTCTGCTCCGGCTGCTGAGGTCAGAGTGTCGTTACCCGCTCCGCCGATCAAAGTGTTGTTCGCTGTGTCGGTGCCAGCGGTGAGTCGATCGTCGCCATCTTCTCCGAGCAGCGTATCCGAACCCGCACCACCGTCGATCGAGTCGTTGCCGTCACCGGCCGAGAGACTGTCGTCGCCGGCACCTCCCGATAGGAAATCGTTTCCGAAGCCGCCGGTCGCGGTGTCGTTGCCGTCGCCGCCGACCAGTTGATCGTTGCCGTCGTCGCCACTGAGTTGATCGTCGCCGACACCTCCGGTCAGCACATCGACGCCGGTGCCGCCGGACAACGAGTCGTTCCCTGCGTCGCCAGTGAGCACGTCGTTCCCAGAGCCTCCGCTGAGCGTGTCGTTCTGATTGCCACCGACAAGTGTGTCGTTGCCGATGCCACCGTCGATCGAATCGTTGCCGTCGCCTCCCAGAACGCTGTCGTTGCCGGTGCCGGCGACGATCGTGTCGTTGCCGAGTCCTCCCAGGATCGTGTCGTTGCCGTCGCCTCCCTTGAGGCTCTCGGAGAACGCGCTGCCGATGATCCGATCGTTTCCGGAACCGCCATCGACTTGCACCGTTCGCAGACGAGTGAAGGCCGAAGTGGTGACTCCCGTCAGATCGATTCGGTTGTTGCCGGTCCCGCCGTTGACAATCAATTTGCTGATGTCGCCAGCATTCACCGCAGGCCCCACGATCGCTCCGTTGATCGTGACTTGCTTGGTCGTATTTACCGAGACGTTGAGTGTCTCGGCCGCCGTCGCCGTGATCGTCAACGTCTTGTCGGTGGTCGATCCGGCAGACGCGCTGATCAGAGTCGAAACGCTGAGGAGCGAACGTCCCTCGAACCGCTCAATTTGAACCGCCGCACGCGTGCAGTCGTCGGAACGTCGTGATGCTCGACGCGAGGAAGCGGATTGATCCAGTCGCCAGTTTTTCCAAAAGCTCAACATGAACTCGCTCCGTCTGCCCGCCGCGCGAAGAACACGCCGCCGGGTTGTGGTCATTACCTCGAAAGACACGGTGAGCGATTCGCGCACCGAGTCCTTCTCCAATCTCTTCTCGAATCGTCGAGCGACCAGTCGGCCCTTCAGTTTTCCTAATCGGAACAACCGGAATCACCGGAATCGCCAATTGCCGTCGTCGGCAGGAAGTGCCGAAGCGGGTGATCTCCGCGGATCGGCACTTGTCTGACCGCTAATCCGCTTTGGTCTTTGAGGAGTTTCGAGAATCCGCAAGACTGCCGGACGTCATCGTGGTTCGAGTCACAATTCGAGAGCGTCGCCGTGAAACTCACTGACAAAGTCATCGTCGTCACCGGGGGAGGTCACGGCATCGGCCGAGCTCTCTGCCGTCGATTCGCTCAGGAACAGCCGCGCGGCATCATCGTCGCCGATCGGGATGCCAAAGCGGCGGAGTCGGTCGCGCGCGAAGTCGCCGGTATCGCCATCGCGGGAGATGTCTGCGATGAAGCTCATATTCAGGAGTTGGTCGCGGAAGCTGAGGCTCGCTGGGGCGGTGTCGATCTGTTTTGCTCGAACGCGGGAGCGACCGTCAAAGGGGGCGTCGAGACGCCGGACGCCGACTGGCAGAAGATGTGGGAACTGCACGTCCTCTCGAACGTCTATGCCGCGCGAGCAGCTCTGCCCGGCATGTTGGCTCGCGGTCAGGGATACTTTTTGCAGACATCATCAGCGGCCGGCCTGCTGACCGAAATCGGATCGGCCGCCTACTCAGTGACAAAGCATGCGACGGTGTCGTTCGCCGAGTGGCTGTCGATCAGCTATCGACGTTCGGGAATTCGCGTTTCGTGCTTGTGTCCTTCAGGCGTGCAGACCGACATGCTCGACGTGAGCGATCCGATTCATCAATTCTTGCAGTCGCACGCGATGAGTGCGGACGATGTTGCCGAGTGTGTCCTGCGTGGCATCGACGAAGAGACGTTTCTGATTCTGCCGCATCCGGAAGTGGGCGAGTTCTTTGCCAACAAACCCAAAAACTACGACGTCTGGCTGCACCAGTTCTCACGCATGAAAGAAAAATGGGACCGCCCGCGCAAAGAAAGGCGTGCGGCGTGACTGTCGTCGTAGACCGGTCACTCCGTGACCGGAACCTTCGAGTCACGGAGTGACTCGTCTACTTTATGCGGGTCATCGGCCCGCGAGGAATCCGTCTGATGGGTTGGTGGCATCTCACTTGGAAAGACTTGCGATTGCAGGTGCGCGATCGTCGATCTCTGGCGGTGTTGCTGGTTCTGCCGCTGATCTTCATCAGCATCATCGGTCTATCAACCGGCAAGATGGTCGGATGGCGAGCGAGCAATCAAGAGATTCAAGTCGCTTGGGTGGACCGCGACGGCGGTGAGTTGGCGCAACGACTGCGAACAAAGCTCAGCGAAAAGGGAGACGTGCGGATCGAAGTGTATGCCGACACGGAATCGGCGAAACGCGATGTGTTATCAAACAAAATGACGATGTCGCTGACGATCGGCCCGGAGTTTCAAAAGCGGATCGATGAGTTGGAACTGCGTGATTTTTTTGCGCGTACGCACGGAACAGGCCGACTCGCGAAAGGGATCGAAAGTCTCGACATCACCGTCGATACAAAACCGGCGTGGAGTTGGGTCTCTAAGTTGGTCACGAATAATTTGTCGGCAATGACGCTGGACGAAATCTTTCCCGTCGTTGCCAAACGGAACGAACTTGGTCGAGCACTGATCGACAAGATGGTGTCCGCCGACGATCCGAGAATGACGACGACCGCGCCTCGTCCTGAATCAACAGACCCCGCGATTCAAACGACGGTGAGTAATGGGCGACCGTATCGCTCGACGATTTACGACCGATTGGTGCCGGGCTTCACCGTGATGTTCACGTTTTTTCTGGTCAACGTGATGGCTCGGTCGTTCATCGCCGAGCGAGACATCGGCACGTTGCGCCGGCTGCGGATCGCGCCGCTCTCGCCGTCTGGATTGCTCATCGGTAAGACGCTGCCGTATTTGGTGATCTCGTTGCTGCAAAGCGTCGCGTTGTTCCTTTTCGGTCGCCTGCTGTTCGATATGACGTGGGGCGAGCAACCGTGGCTGCTCGTACCATTGATCGTCTGCACGTCGATCGCGGCCACCAGTCTCGGCCTGCTGATCGCTGCGAGCGTGCGGACAGACGCTCAAGTCTCGTCGTACTCGAACCTGATCGTGATCACGCTGGCGGGCATCAGCGGCTGCTTTGTGCCGCGCGAGTGGATGCCCGATGTGATGAAAGAGATCAGTGTCGTCACGCCTCACGCTTGGTCGCTGATCGGCTATATGGAACTCCTGCTCAATCCGCAACCAGACGTGGCAGTGATCGTGAAAAGCTGCCTGATGTTGATTGGTTTTTCGGTGATCTTCTTTGTCATCGGCTATCGACGCTTCTGCTCGATGACCTGACGTGGGGCACGTTTTCAACGTGCCTCATGGCTGGCGACTTCGTCGGCTTGCACAATTGGTAGCAGGCACACTCCGTGTGCCGTCTGACAGCAGTTCAACCGGGATAGACCGCCGGCACACGGAGTGTGCCTGCTACGTTGAAGAACGAGCCGGCCGCGCAACGTGCCCGCGATTCGCTGTCCGCACTCGAATCCTCCAATTAGACTTCGCCTCGAATTTCTGCCTGCCTCCTGCTGTTTCTGCTTTCCCTGAGGGACGTGTTCATGCCGAATGTCGCTTCTGCCGCTCGCCGATTGAGCGGCGTGATGATTTTTTGGTTGTGCGCTGCATCGCTGATGGCCGCCGACCCCAAGCCCACCGCCGATCCATTCGCAGAACCGACCGTCAGTCATCCCGTCGTGGCCGGGTTCGAGCGATTCTTCGCGGCGGCCGGAGACAAAGCTCCCAAAGAATTGGGACCGGGCGGCAAGTTGTTGCTCGGCGAGCTGGGCTGCGTTGCCTGCCATCAAGCTGACGGAGCCGCATCGAAACTGATCACGAAAAAACAAGCACCGGTCCTCGACGGAGTCGGCTCGCGCGTGCGGTTGGGTTTCATTCGAGCGTTGCTCGCGAATCCTCAGAAGGCGAAGCCGGGAACAACGATGCCGGATGTCTTGGCCGGATTGCCAGAGAACGAACGTGGCGCAGCGGCTGAGTCACTCACACATTTCCTCGCGACGACGGGTGTTCCGCAAGAAGGAATGGCCGAGCACGCTGCGGTCAAAGCGGGTGAGCAGCATTTTCATCGGTTCGGTTGCGTTGCGTGTCACATGCCTCGCAAGGGAGCGGGGCCAATCGCGAAAGTAAATCCGGCGCTCGTCGATGACGAGGATGACACTCCAAAAAAGCCGGCCACGCAGACGTTCATTCCGCTCGGCGATCTGCCGGCGAAGTACACGTTGCCGAGCCTCGCGAAATTCTTGCAAGACCCGCATGCCGTGCGACCGAGCGGTCGGATGCCGGGACTCAATCTGAATGAGAAGGAAGCTCGCGAGGTGGCGGCGTACTTCTTTCAAGGGCACAAGGTGCCGCCGAACATGAGCTTCGCGTACTTCGAAGGGAACTGGGATGACGTCCCGGACTTCGGCGCGATGAAGCCGGTCACGACGGGAACGGTCAGCGGTTTTGATTTGGCCGTCGGCAAACGACACGACAACTTCGGCATGCGATTCACTGGTTTCCTGCAAATCGAGAAGCCGGGGCAATACCAGTTTTGGATCGGCAGCGACGACGGCAGTCAGTTGCTGATCGACGGCAAGGAAGTGGTCAAGAACGGCGGCGTGCATCCGCATTCGGAGAAAGAAGGTCGCGTGTCGCTCGACGTCGGCCCGCACGAAATCGTCGTCGATTACTTCCAAGGTGGCGGCGAGTGGACGCTGACGCTCGACATGCAAGGGCAGGGGATCAAACGCACGTCGGCCGCGGCGTTCATCACAATGACTCGCGAGAAGAACGTAGGACGGGCTTCCTTGCCCGTCGAAGAGGGTCGGGCAGGAGTGCCCAACCTACAAGACAAGCCGTTCGTGATTGATCCGTCGCAGGTCGAAAAGGGCCGCAAGCTCTTCGCGACGCTCGGCTGCGCGTCGTGCCATCAATTGAAGGAAGACAACAAGCAACTCGCGTCCGAGCTGAAAGCGAAGCCGCTCGCGAAGCTGGGCACGAGCGGCGGTTGCTTGGCCGAGACAGCTCAGCGCGGATTGCCCGCGTTCAGTCTGACTCCGTTGCAACGATCGGCCGCGAGTGCCGCGATCACGTCGCTGAGCAACGCCGCTGAGCCGACTCCCGCTGAGTCGATCACTCATGCACTGCTCAGCTTCAATTGCTACGCCTGTCACGAGCGCGGGCAAGTCGGCGGCGTCGAGCCGGTTCGCAATGCGTATTTTGAAACGCTGATCCCGGAGATGGGCGACGAGGGCCGCATCCCGCCGGCGCTCGACGGCGTCGGCGACAAGCTGCGTGAAGACTTTCTGACCGACCTGTTGCAGAACGGCACGAAAGGTGACCCGAAGCAAAAAGATCGAGCCTATATGCACGCTCGGATGCCGCGTTTTCATCTCGAGGCACTCGCGAAGTCGTTTGCAGCGGTCGATCTCAAGACGGCCGCAAACCAGCCGGCGTTTGATGAGCCGCTCGCGAAAGCGAAATCGGCGGGGCGGCAGTTGGTCGGTGACAAGGGGCTGTCGTGCGTGAAGTGCCACCCGTTCAATGAGCACGCGGCGACCGGCGTGCAAGCGATCAATCTCAACGCGATGACTCGCCGGTTGCGTGAGGATTGGTTCTATCGGTACCTCGCCGACCCGCAGGCGTATCGCCGAGGAACCCGCATGCCGAACGCTTGGCCGAATGGCATGGCGATCATCAAGGACGTGCTCGATGCCAATCCGCCGAAACAGATGCAGGCCGTGTGGGCGTATCTCTCCGACGGCAGCCGAGCCTCAATCCCAACCGGCATTGTTCGCGAAGCGATCGTGCTGACGCCGACGAACGAGCCAATCATCTATCGGAATTTCCTCGAAGGCCCGAAGTCAGACGGCGGCAATCTCACCGCTCCGCGCGGTTTCGCCGTCGGGTATCCCGAAGGAGCGAACCTCGCATGGGATGTCGATCGCTTCGCGCTCGTCTGGTTGTGGCAGGGACAATTCATCGACGCCAGCAAGCACTGGGTCGGACGCGGTCCCGGCTTTCAAAGTCCACTCGGCGACAACGTCTTGGCGCTGAGTTCCGAAGTCCCGTTCGCCGTGCTACCCGAAGCGAGTACCGCGTGGCCGAGCCAACCGGCTCGCGATCAAGGCTACAAGCTGCGCGGCTATCGGTTCGATGACGCTCGGCGTCCGATCTTGCAGTATCAATTCGGCCGAGTCCTGATCGACGACGCTCCGCGAGCAATCAAGTCCGGCAAAGACATCTCGATCGAACGGACGCTGACGCTCACGATCTCACCCGGCGCAGCGATCAAGCTCGATCACCTCCACTTCCGCGCGGCCGTCGGCACCAAGATCGAACCCAGCTCCGACGGCTGGTTCACTATCGACGGCTGGAAGCTGAAAGTCACCAACCCGAATTCCAAACCGCCGCTTGTCCGCCCCGCCGGTAATCGGTTGGAATTGCTCGTGCCGGTTGATCTGACGAGCGGTTCGGCGAAGATCGAAATTAAGTACGCTTGGTAGTCTTGAGGAGCAGATCATGACCATTTCCATTCGCGTCATTCCAACGAACGGACAGTTCACCGCGACGGTCGTTGGTGAACCCGAACTGCGTGCCGTTCGGCCGACTCGCGAAGCGGCCGTGACGGCGCTGCAACACGACATCCAAGAACTGGTCAATCGCGGCGAGTTGCTGACCTGCGACATTGAGCCGCAAGGTTTGTTGGCGCTCTTCGGCAAATATCGCGATGACCCGACGCTCGAAGACATCTGTCAGCAAGCCTACGCGGCTCGCGACGCGGAGAAGGAATCGGCGAAATGAAGGCGTTTGATTCCGATGTCTTGAGTGATCTCTTGCGTGGGCGCGCCGACTATTTGGCGCGTCTGACGGCGATTCCGTTTTCCCAACAGACGATTCCCGTCGTGGTCGTCGAGGAAGTCTTTCGCGGCCGCCTGGATGTCATCCGACAAGCTCAAGCTGGAAAAGCTCGCGTAACGATCACGGAAGCCTATTCGCTTCTCGAACGGACTTTCTCAGATTTGCGCAGGCAACAACTCTTGGCCTACGACGACGCGGCGAATGAAGTCTTTCGCGATTGGCGAATGCGAGGAATTCGGACGGCGACGAACGATCTGCGAATCGCGGCGACGTGCGTTTCTCATCAAGCAACATTGGTCTCTCGCAATCGCAAAGACTTCGAGGGGCTATCGGGATTGAGTGTCGAGTTTTGGGAGTGAGCGACCTGAAGAGTATTTTGGAACGCCGGTCGGTTTGGACTTTTATCATTCAGTCGCTGACTTCCGTCTGCGACATAAAGAAACCAAACAATGAGGTGTGAAATGGTGGCGGCAATCTCACAAGAGCTGGAAGAATTCGTGCGGTCGGAAGTTGCGAATGGCCATTTCGCGACTCGCGAGGAAGTCATTGCTACCGCCCTGAAGCAGATGCGTGATCGCCAAGCCGCCTTTGATCAAAGGGTGCGCGACGCGATTGCAGAAGCCGATGCGACGCCGGGCGAAGACATCGTGTTGGAGACTCATGAGGACTTCCTGACGTATGCCGAGTCGATCAAGACACGCGGGCTTGAACGACTCGCGCAGAAACGGAATCAGCCATGAGCCGCGTTGTCATTCAGCCGCTCGTGACCTCAGACAATTCTTTGGACCACAGGATTGAAAACGTGAAACGAATTTTGCTCGCTTGCTCGGTTTGGTTGTTGTGCCTGACCGTGAGCTTTGCAGCCGACAAGCCTTTGACTGAAGACGATTATTTCCCAATCACCTCGTTCGTGATTCCGGACGGGATCGTGCTCGAAGCGGGTGGACTGGACTTGTCGCCCGACGGCAAGCTGGCGATCAGTACGCGGCGCGGCGACATCTATTTGCTCGATAAGCCGTTCTCGGCGACGGGGAAGGACGCGAAGTTCTCGCAGTTCGCGAGCGGTCTGCATGAAGTGCTAGGCATCGCGTATCGCGATGGTTGGCTGTACGCGACGCATCGGCCGGAAGTCTCGCGGCTGAAGGACACGAACGGCGATGGCCGAGCGGACATCATTGAAACGGTCAGCGACGCTTGGGGCATCAACGGCGATTACCACGAGTACGCCTTCGGTTCGCGGTTCGACAAGGACGGCAACATCTGGGTCGTGCTCTGTTTGACCGGTTCGTTCACCAGCGAGAGCAAGTACCGCGGCTGGTGTCTGCGGATCACGCCGGAGGGCAAGGTGATCCCGACCGCCAGCGGAATTCGTTCGCCGGGAGGCATCGGCTTCAATCACGCCGGCGACGTTTTCTACACCGACAATCAAGGCCCGTGGAACGGAGCCTGCGCCTTGAAGCATTTGCGTCCCGGCAAGTTCGTCGGGAATCCGGGCGGCTTCAAATGGTACGACGAGCCGGCGGTCAAAGAGGCTCTCGGCACCAAGCCGAAGGAACCCGAAAGCGGCAGCCGCATGATGACCGAAGCGAAGAAGATTCCCGAACTCGAACCGCCCGCCTGTTACTTTCCGTACCCCAAGATGGGCAAGTCGGCGAGCGGCATCGCGTTCGACGCGAGCGGCAAGTTCGGGCCGTTCGTGAATCAACTCTTCGTCGGCGATCAGTCCGACAGCACGGTCATGCGGGTCTACTTGGAGAAAGTCAAAGGGCATTATCAAGGCGCGTGCTTCCCGTTCCGCAGCGGGATCGGTTCCGGCAGTCTCGGCATGATGATGTCGCCGAGCGGCTCGCTGTTCGTTGGCGGGACCAATCGTGGCTGGGGTTCGCGCGGCCCGAAGCCGCACTCGCTGGACCGCATCGACTGGTCCGGCAAAGTGCCGTTTGAAATTCACGAGATGCGAGCAAAACCTGACGGCTTCGAACTGACCTTCACGCAGCCCGTCGATGCCGAGTCAGCCGCCAAGTCCGAGTCCTACAAGCTCTCGACCTACACCTACATTTATCAGGCCAGCTACGGCAGTCCGGAAGTCGATCAAACGACGCCGACCATCGAATCGGCAACAGTGTCCGCCGACCACAAAAGCGTGCGACTCAAAATCAACGGCCTGCAGGAAGGCCACGTCCACGAACTCCACAGCGACGGCGTGAAATCCGCAGAAGGATTGTCGCTGCTTCACAAGCAGGCGTACTACACGTTGAACTACCTGCCGGAGTCGCCATGAACGAGGCCCATTCGATTTCGCACGATCGCGGCGACGAATCCTGGGAGTCCAAAGCTCTGTGGTTTCGGTCGCTCTCTTTGGAGGATCGGATGAATGTTTTCAACGATCTGACGGATTTGATTTTATCACAGCAGCCGGACGCCATTCGGAACAAGAGCCATGCTGAACCAGTACCAGGACGTATTCAGGTGCTTGCAGAAGCATGACGTGAAATACGTCGTGATTGGTGGAATCGCCGCCGTGCTGCATGGCGTGCCGCGTGCCACGTTCGATTTGGACCTCCTCATTGAGGCCACTGTGGACAATGCGACGAGGTTGTTGCAGGCGTTGCTGGAGGCCAAACTGGGAACGGCCAGTCTGACGACTCCCGATCGTTTGCTGGCGAATGAAATCACGATCTTCCGCGACCGCTTGCGAATCGACGTGCAGACGCGCACTCCTGGCTTGGATTTCGAGTCGGCGTGGCAGAGAAAGCAGGTGATGGTGCATCGGCAACAGGAATTCTTCGTGCTCGACCTGGCAGACCTTATCGCTTCCAAAACCGCCTCTGCGCGCGAGATCGACTTATCCGACGTGCGAGCGCTCGAAGCCCGACCGCCTCGATCGGAGCCGTCCACATGACACACGACTCGACTTCTCCGGCGCAAGACGACGATCGAAAACGATTGAAGCAACAGCAGAGCATCCGACTTCGAGAACTGCTGCGGCAGATCGTTCCTGCAAACTCGTTTTGGACCAACAAATGGCAAGCGGCTGGAGTTGATCTCGCGACGGTCGAGCTTTCTCAACTGCCGTTGACGACGAAGGCGGAACTGGCGGCGGATCACGCGGCGCATCCGCCGTATGGCTCGAATCTGACATTCGACATCGGTGCGTATTCGCGATTCTGTCAGACATCCGGTACGACCGGTCAACCGCTGCGATGGCTCGATACTCCGGAGTCGTGGCAGTGGATGCTCGGTTGCTGGGAACAAATTTTCGAGATGGCCGGATTGCGAGCGGACGATCGTTTGGCATTTCCGTTTTCGTTCGGCCCGTTCCTTGGATTTTGGGCGGCGTTTGAAGGCGCGGCTCGGTTGGGTCGGATGTGTCTGCCCGGCGGCGGGATGTCGAGCGAAGCGCGGCTGAAATTCATCGAGGAGAATCAGGCAACCGTTGTCTGTTGTACGCCGACGTACGCGCTGCGGCTCGCGGAAGTTGCGGCTGAGCTTGTGAAGCAAACTGGCGGGACGGTCTCCGAGATGCTGAAGTCGGTGCGTCTGCTGATTGTCGCCGGTGAACCTGGTGGCAGCGTGCCGTCGATTCGTCACAAGATCGAAGCGGCCTGGGGCGCGCGAGTCATCGACCACTGGGGCATGACCGAGCTCGGCCCGCTCGCGGCCGAGTGCGTCGAGAATCCTGGCGGCCTGCACATTCTCGAATCCGAGTGCATCGCCGAAATCATCGACCCGGAGACAGGAGTTGCGAGTGAGGAGTGGGGAGTGGGGAGTGACGGGCAACCGCTTCGCGGCGAACTCGTCATCACGAATCTCGGTCGCATCGGATCGCCGATGATTCGATATCGAACCGGCGATCTCGTCGAACTCGATCCGCAGCCGTGTTCGTGCGGACGATCATTCATGCGACTCAAGGGCGGAATTCTCGGCCGCGTCGATGACATGCTGACGATCCGTGGCAACAACGTGTTTCCGACAGCCGTCGAAGCGATTCTGCGAGAGTTCCCGGAAGTGATCGAATTCCAATTCAACACGGTGACACGCGACTCGATGCCGCAGCTTCAAATCGAAATTGAAACGACGATGGGAATCCCGGATGCCGAAGAGATTGATGAATTCCACGCGATGATCGACCGCATCGAGTCGGCGATTCACGATCGGCTACATTTCCGCCCTGAGGTCATTCCCGTCGAACCAAACAGTTTGCCGAGATCAGAATTGAAGTCGCAGCGAATGCGTCGAAAGAAGTGAGCACCACATGATCAAGTTGCCGCAGTGTCCAATCTGCAACAAAACAATCGCGGGCGAGGTCGCTCGTGAAGCGGCCGGCTTCCTGCCGTTTTGCAGCGAGCGATGTCGCCGCGTCGATCTCTTCCGCTGGTTCGACGGCAAGTACGCCGTCGAAGAACCGCTCGACCCGCTGCGGCTGGCGGTTGAGGCCGAGAAGCTGGAACAACATCGCGAGGAGATGTGAGCATCAGCCGTGTAACGGCTATCTGTAGCCGAAGTCGCCAGACTTCGGATCGGAACTCTGGCGAGTCCCGCTACAGAAACTTGTAACCGCCCTATGGCTGTCGCACGCCGATGGTCAGCAGTAGGTTGGCCCACAAGCGTTGATCCCCCGTCTGAATCGTCAGCACATGATCGCGTGAGGCGACGGCGTCATAGAAATCCCACTTTGGGATCGGCTGCAACGGAATCGAGAGCCCCGCTCCGGTGAGGATCGAACGATATTCGGCCCAGATCGGCGGATCACCACCCAGCGCATATGGGTCGTCGGCCGGGATCCCCATCGTGTTCGCGGCCTCGATTGGCAACGCGGTGAGCAACGCTTCCAACACTTGCGTGCAACTGACGATGCCCGGAGCGAGATTCAAACTGACAAGCTGCGCGTTGGGTCCGAGCGTGTTCGATGCTGGATAGTTCCCGTCGGCGATCAGCACCTTTGAGTGATGTCCCGCGCGAGCGAGGATGGCAGTGATCTCAGGGTGCAGCAGAGTGTGCTTCAGCATGGTGATTCCTGTTGGAGGATGGCCGCCCTCGGCCGTCCTGGGGGTGTTCGGAACAGAGTGAGTGCGGAATGAAGAATGAACCGCAGTCAGAATGTTCTGCGTTCCGTATTCCGTATTCGCCGTTCCGTATTCATTTCGTGTGGTTCAAACAGGGACGGGCAAGAGTGCCCATCCTACGAAGTCTTTTGGCCGCTCGCCTTCAAGACGGTTTCCTGCACAATCAAGTCGTGCTCGTAGGAGTAATCGGCGGCTTTTTCGTTGCGGACGATCTTGGCGAGGTCAGCCGCGTCGCCGACGTAGCGAGGGAAGTTGCCGAAACGGACGTCTTGATACCCCTTGCCGTACTTGCCGCGCGGCTGCTTAAGCGTGAACCGCACCGACGGCGCGTCGAGTGGTTGGATGTGAAATGTCCCTTCGCTGCCGCAGACGACGAAATGCCGACGGTCTCCGCCGTCGATCTCGATCGCGCTGGCTTTGACCGACGCGATCGCTTTCGGGTACTCGAAGACCGCCAGCATGTTGTCCAAGAGCGTGTCGTCTTGCGGGCCGGACTTGCGGGCGAACGAATGCACGTTGTCCGGCTTGCCCAGCGTGCTGATGACCACGTCGATCACATGGCAAGCCAATTCAAACATGATGCCGCCTGGGTACTCGGCCATCGTCTTGCGGTCAGCATTGGAACTAACTTTCGACATGAGCGTGTGAACTTCGTGCAACTCGCCGAGCCAGCCATTCTTCAAGAACTCGCGAAGCATCAGCACGGCAGGGCTGTAGCGAAACATGTAGCCCATCTGGACGACGAGATGCTTTCGCGCCGCATCGTCGAGCAGCCGTTTGAACTGCGGCAACGATTCACCGGCTGGCTTATCGAGATGAATGTGCTTGCCAGCCGCGATGCACTCTTCGGCGGTGTTGAGTAAGTCGCGGACGCGAGTCTCGACGCCGACGACTTGCAGACCCGGCGTGTTGAGCAGTTCTTCCTTCGTCATGAACTTGAGGCCGCGATAAACGGGGTCACGTTCCGCTTGCTCTCGCAACTTGGCATCCGGTTCAGCAACGCCGACAACTTCCCAATCCTCCGACTGTCGATAGACCGCCATCTTGTTGGCGTGAGCGTGCCCGACACCGATCTGCCCGTATTTGATTTTCATGGATGCCCCCTTGGAGTGCTTCGGCTTGACGAAGCCCTCCATTCAAGAAAGGTCGAGTTCCGATGACGAGAGAATCGCCCAGCCTAAAGTCCGCTCTTAATTCGATTGTCTTGAGAAGTTGGCAAGCATTTTGGTACTTGAATGGAGGGCGGTGTCGAGCCACCGCACTCCAGGTTAAAACCCGCGCAGTTTTGTCGCCTCGGCGACTCGGTCGAGCGCCAGCAGGAACGCGCCGCGGCGGAGCGTGACCTGATGCTCGTCGGCTTTGGCTTTGACCGCCTCGAATCCTTGCACCATTTTCCGTTCGAGTCGCTGATTCACTTCGGACAACTCCCAGCGGAACTGCTGGAGGTTTTGCACCCACTCGAAGTAGCTGACAGTCACACCGCCGGCGTTGGCCAGAATGTCGGGGACGACGTGAATGCCGCGCTTCTCGAAAATCTGGTCCGCCTCGAATGTTGTCGGAGCGTTCGCTCCTTCAACGATCAGTTTCGTTTTGATCGTGTCGGCATTCATTTCCGTGAAGACATCTTCGAGCGCGGCGGGGACCAGCACGTCGCACTCGGTCGCCAATAGTTCGTCGTTCGAGACCGATTGGCCGTCCTTCAAGCCGAGGATCGATCCGTTCGCCGCTTGCAGACGCAATGCTTCGGCGAGGTCGATGCCGTTGCGGTTGATATGCCCGCCCGACACGTCGCTGACGCCGATGATCTTGGCTCCCATGTCGCGTAACGAAGTCGCCGTGTGCGCTCCGACTTTGCCGAAGCCCTGAATAACAACCGTCGCTCCCTTGAGTTCGATGCCGAATGCCTTGCACGCCTCGCGCGTCGCGAAGGCGACGCCCAATCCCGTTGCAGCGGCGCGCCCCAACGAACCGCCGAGCGACACCGGTTTGCCGGTGACAATCGCTGGCGTGTAACCGTGGCTGCGCGAGTATTGATCCATGATCCAGGCCATCGTCTGCTCGTTCGTAGCGACGTCGGGGGCGGGGATGTCGATGTTCGGACCAATGATCGGATCGATGATGTCGGTGAAGCGGCGTGTCAGCCGTTCCAATTCCAACTTCGAGAGCGTCTTCGTATCGACTTGGATGCCCCCCTTCGCGCCGCCGAACGGGATATCGACGATGGCCGTTTTCCAGGTCATCAGCGACGCGAGCGCACAGACTTCCGCGTCAGTGACGTCCGGGTGATATCGCAGTCCTCCCTTGAATGGCCCGCGCGAATCGTTGTGCTGAATGCGATAGCCGATGAAGACTTGCAAGCTGCCGTTGTCGCGAATGATCGGGATTTCGACTCGCAATTGCCGATCGGGCGTCATCAGAAAGTATGTCAACGCCTCGTCCAGTTTGAGCATCTTGGCGGCTTCGATGACATAACGATTGACGGTCTCAAGCGCGTTCATGAAGGACTCCAGGATTCCCGATTCACTCTTCGATCGCAGGACGCGGCGGAGTCTCGCAAGAGACTCCGTTCCCGGCAAGCAGTCGTTCGCGCAAGAAAAAACCCGGCTCGCGTTGAACGAGCCGGGCAATTCTTTGGAGGATGGGGACTCCTGCCCGTCTTCTTCGTCGATTGACCGTTCGTGGTCGGGCAAGAGTGCCCAACTTCCTAGCCAACTTTCATGGCCGCGCTGAGGATCGTGCTGGTGCTGGGACGCATGATGCGGCCATCGACCAGTTCTCCCTTGAGCAGTGTCGCGCGGATGTCTTTGCCGCTGATTGACCACGGCTTCTCGTCTTTGTGGCGTTCCATCAGATCGACTCGGCCGGCCGATTCGTAGTAGGCCGCGAAGCCGACGTTGACCGTCTTGATCTTCAGGTCGCCGCCGAGCTTCTTGAAGATTTCCTGAGCGTCGAAGTCGCCCCAGATCGACTCGCCGTTGGCATACGGCGCGTCGGCGTGCTTGCGGCCGATGACGAGATGCGTGTAGCCCATGTTCTGGCGATAGATGCCGTGCATGACGGCTTCTTTCGGGCCGCCGTAGAACATCTTGATGTCGAGTCCGAGCAGCACGACTCGGTCGGGCACCGATTCATTGCGCGGTCCCCACAAGGCTTGATCGCTGTCGCCGTCGCCGAGCGAACGGTCAGTGACCAGCTTCTCGTAAGTCTGCATCCGAATCTCGGCGTTGACGTCGTCACCTTTGACTTCGCCGATGAGCGGGTTCAAACACGCGCCGGCATTGAGGCCTTCGCGGAGCAACGCTTCGAGTCCATAGACCAGCGCGTACTCGTGAGCACGGTGCAACGGGTTGCGAGTTTGAAACGCGACGACCGCGTTCCAACCTTTCGCCGCGAGCAGCTTGCGGACTTCGCGCGGAGTCAGAACGTACTTGCCGAACGACGCATTCTTCGGCTGCGGCAGGACGCGAATCTCGCCGCCGATCAGGTGCGACTTGTCAGCTTCGCCTTTGATGACCATGTCCGCGCCCGGATGGTCGATGCGGTTTGTCAGATAAACAGACTGAAGGTATTTCAGCTTCGGCCACGCGAAGACGTCGTTGACGTCGAGCGTCGCGACCACTTCGCCAGCCGGATTCGTCAGCGCGACCTTTTGGCCGGCCTTGATCGTCTTGGCGAGATCGGCGGTGATCGGGAACGAAATCGGAATCGTCCAGGCAAACAGCTTGCCGTTGTGTTCGATGACCGATTCGTCGAGGACTCGGTTGTACGTTGCTGAGTTCATCGGCCCGGTCAGCGGGCTGAGAGTGCCGTCGCCGAAACGATAGACCGACGACAAATCGGCGCTCGAAACGGGGACTTTGGGGAGCGCGGCGGCTTCGGCTTGGAAGCTCGCGATGTCGTCGCTCGAGACCGTCCGGCACACCGGCTCGGACAAACCACCATGCGGAAGAATCAAATCAGCCATCGGAAATGTCACCTCAATAATGCGGCCACGTTCGGACCAAGGATTTCGCCGGGCCGAGCGATCGCGTCCGTCTGCGATCCGCCCAAATCGGCTCGGCAAAACGCGGCGAACAGACCTCAATCCACGTGGATCGTTGCAACCGCGTCAAAGCGGGCGGACAGTAGGGGAACGCCGTCGCCATCGTCAACCCGGCCACGTGGCCGAGACGTCTCGCATCGGGAGCAAGTTTCGGGGGTCAAAACACATCCTCAGCCGCAACGATGCCGAAAGTCCGACGACAAGGTTGAACTGCCTGTAGCCAGTCGCTACTTTGCCCCGTTCCTACGCCCGGCCTGGGACGAAAGTGTCGTCCGAAAACTGGTCAACGGCGTCCTGATGCGTTGAGAATTTCGAGGATTATCCGTGACCACCGAGACTCGCCGAACGCCGTCGATCAAGCGACGCAAAACCGCGAACCACCAATCGTTCGCTTTGACCGTCGAGCAGGCTGCTCCCAGCAACAAGAAATGGTTCGTCGTCGATGGCGATGGCCAAATCGTGGGACGCCTCGCCACCAAGATCGCCACCGTGCTGATGGGCAAGCACAAGCCGGACTACACACCCAACGTTGATAGCGGTGATTATGTCGTCGTCGTCAACGTGGAACGCGTGCGATTCAGTGGCCGACAGATGTCCCATCCGACGATTCCGTATTTCACGACCAAGACCGCTCAGAAGGTCTACCAACGGTTTTCTGGATTCCCCAGCGGCCGCAAAGTCATGACCGCTGCGGATCGGCTGATCAAGAAGCCGGATGACGTTCTGATGAACGCCGTCCGACGCATGTTGCCGAAGACGAAACTTGGCACCAACATGCTTACCAAGTTGAGACTGTTCACCGGTCCCACGCACGATCACCAAGCACAACTTCCGACCGAGTTGCCGGCTTACCTGTAATCATCCTCGCAGACTTTTTCGGGATCGAGATCAATGGAACCTCAAGAAGACGTTGAAACTGCTCCGGCCGCGACCGAAATGGCCGCTGACCTGACCCTTGGCCAAGCGGGAGCACCCGCTGTCGTTGCCGAAGTCCAACCGCGCCTGCCGCAGTTGGTGCGCGGCAAGATCGACAAGTACGGCGTCGCGATGGGAACTGGCCGCCGCAAGACAGCCGTTGCCCGCGTGCGACTCAAGGACGGCAGCGGAATCGTCACCATCAATGGCCGACCGCTGACCGAGTACTGCGTCAACGAGCGGGATCGCAATTCGGTCCTCGCACCGCTCAAGGCTACTGAGTTATTGGGCAAGGTCGATGTCGCGGCTCTCGCTCACGGCGGCGGTCCGACGGGACAGGCCGAAGCCATGATGCTCGGCATCGCTCGCGCGTTGCAAGCCAAGAATCCGCTGCTGCACGGAGCATTGGCGGACGGTGGCTACCTGACTCGTGACAGCCGCATGGTCGAACGCAAAATGTACGGCCACAAGACATCTCGCAAGAGCTTCCAGTTCTCGAAGCGTTGATCTCGCGTTGTGAATTGGCTGCGAATTGTGACACCTCTCGCCCCGTCGGATATTCCGACGGGGCGAATTTATTCGTAGTGCTCTATCACAGCCTCGTTTTCGGATCGTGAAAATCAGCCGGAACGCGCTAGCGTCCGGTTCAACCGGGGCTAGCGCCCTGCGGCTGATTTGCGTGGCCCGAATTGTTGCCTATGACAAAGCACTCGTCCCGTCTTTCGTTGGTCAGTGGGTTCGACGAACCGCATCAAAGCGGACCGACGAACCACGGAGTCCGCCATGCTCGGACAACTGCTGCTTCCCGAACTGCGTGAACTGACTCAACTCAATGATGCGGTCGGGTTGCGCGAGTTCTTCGAAGCCTTGCACCCCGCGACATCGGCCGAGGTGCTCAATCACGTCACGCCCAAGGAAGTTTGGGTGGCGTTGGCCAGCGCGCCGCTGGAACGGCAAGCCGAAGTGTTCGGGTACTTCGAGCCGGCGCGGCAAATGGTGTTGGTCGAGAATGTCGATCGACCACAGCTTTCGAAGCTGATCGAAACGATGGCTCCCGATGATCGGGTCGATCTGCTCAAAGAGATGGACCCCGATCACGTCGATGCCCTCTTGCCGCTAATGGCTCAGGCGGAACGCAACGACATTCGCCGGCTGTTGTCGTATCCGGACAGCAGTGCCGGCTCGATCATGACCACCGATTACGCTTCGCTGCCGGAGCACATCACCGTCGCCGAGGCCCTCGATCGGCTTCGCCGACAGGCTCCCGATCGCGAGACGATTTACTACATCTACATTCTGGACGACGACCGCAAACTGGATGGGTTCGTGACGCTCCGCACGCTGATTCTCGCGCGGCCGAACGCGAAGCTCGACGACATCATGGAGCGGGACGTCTTCGCAGTACGCGTCGATGACGATCAGGAAAAAGTCGCAAAGGTCATGGCCAAGTACGACTTCTTGGCGATCCCGGTAACAGACAATCAAAACCGCCTCGTCGGCATCATCACGCACGACGACGTCATGGACGTGTTGCAAGAAGAGGCGACCGAAGACGTGTACCGCGCGGGTGCCATGTCCCCCCTCGAAGACAGCTATCTCGCCACGCCATTGATGCAGATCGTCTGGAAGCGCGGCGTATGGCTCGTCGGTCTGTTGGCGACCGGCTTTGTCTCTGCGGCCGTTCTCAAACATTTCCGTCCAAACGCCACCGAGGCGGAATGGGCTGTCGCGTTTCTGCCACTCGTGCTCGCCAGCGGAGGCAACAGCGGATCGCAATCCGCAACGTTGGTGATCCGCGCGCTGACCATCGAAACGCTCACGCGAGCGGACTGCTTTCGCCTCTTGGGCCGCGAACTTTTGATGGCCACGATGCTCGGCCTGGCGTTGATGCTCGAAGCATTCTTGCTGGCGATGGTGCTCGAACATCCGTCGAAGGCGATGGTCGTCTCGATGACCGTCTTCATGTTGGTCTGGATGGGTTCGATGGCCGGAACTCTGTTACCGCTGGCCTTCAAAAAGGTCGGCATGGACCCGGCCATGATGTCCAACCCGCTGATCGCCGCGTTGGTCGATATCAGCGGCGGTGTGATCTACTACACGATCGCGCGAATGATGATCGGATAGAACCGCTAACAAAAACTAACCCGAAGCGTGAGCGAGGGTCGGAATCTCGCGCCAACTTCTCACTCCCTCGCTGACGCTTCGGGTTACATGGCTCACTTCTTCGCTGCGACCGGAGCGGGCTTGAGGTACTTGTTCATCGCTTCGGCCATCAGCGAAACCGGCGCTCCGTTTTGAGGGATGTCGATGCCCGCCGTCCAGAGGATGCCGTTGACCAGAAATCGCCGGTATCCCTCCTCGGCCAAGCTGGCGTGCAGATGAGTGCCCGTGAAACTGAAAGACCGACCGCCATCGGGTCGATCGTAATGCCACGCAACGATCGCCTCGTCATTCAGTTCTTGATTGGCCGCTTTCGGC
>JAYVQJ010000793.1:0-5601 GCA_043777235.1 Planctomycetia bacterium | reverse complement strand
CGGGGCCGTGACAATTCTCGCAGCCGTTGTTGAGCAGATGCGGTGTCTTCGCCTTGCTCTCGAAGCCGCTCGTGTACCGCAGCACTTCCTGAGCGTGCCAACCGGTGACGTGACACGAAAGACATTCTGGATCGTAGATGCGAGAGACCCAACGATCCTTCAGTTCCGGACGGCCTTTGATGAGGCTGTCGTAAGCGTGAGCATGGCCGCTCTTTTCCCAAACGGCGAAGGCTTTCGTGTGGCATTCGGCACAGACCTTCGTACCGACGAACTTCGCACCACTGGAATGCTTGATCGGCGGTTCGGTTTCGGCCAGCGCCGAGTCCTTCAGCAAGTCTTGGTAAAGCTGCATGTGCTCGACCATTTTTTGAGAGTCTTGAAAGCGATCTTCCGTCAGCTTGATGAGTTCAAAGCGGAGACGGTTCTGTGAGTCCTCCGGAAAGAAGCCGACGACGCCAGTGAACTTTCCCTTGTGGCCGACTTGGAGAAAGAGTGTCGTGCCGATTTTCAAAGGGTTGTCGAATTCCGGCTCTTCGCTGCCGCCAGAAGAGAGGACGACGTCGACCTGCGAAAACTGTTTCGCAAGGGCTTTCCCTTCGGCAAGCGTTCCGTGTGACAGCAGGACCAGCAAGTCGGGTTTTTGCGATTGAAGCTCTTTGAGCACGTTGGGCAGCGCCGTGGCCGGGTCGTCGATCGTGATATCGACGTTGGCTCCGTCGGGGGCGACCTCTTTGTGAAAGCTCGCACCGAGCACCGACGTCACGCCAACTTTGTGCTTGCCGAGCGTCAGTACTTTCGAGCGGATGGGCGTTCCAAGTTCCGGCGATCCGAACAACGTCACGTTGGCCGAGACGAACGAGACGCTGCCGAGCGGGTCTTTCGGGTCATTTCCGTGAAAGGCCAGCAGGTCGGCCGCACCGAGTTTCAATTCCTCGGGGCCGAGATTCAGCACGCTGTACCGCTGGTCCTTCATCGCGGAAATGAACGTTTGGAACTTCAATTTCGACTGTGCTCGGCTGCGATTCACGACGCCTCCAAGATCGAGTCCGGCCACTGGCCAGCCCTTCGCTTGGATCTGCTTGATGAGATCGTGTCGGCGTGACATCCCTCCCGATTGTTTTTCAGCGCAGCCACACGGCTCGAAGTAACCGTGCTGTTCGCCGGAGAGTACGAGCGTCAAAGCCGGCTTGTTCCAGCCATCGAAGAAGGGTTTCTCGGCCAGCGAATCTTTCGCCGTCGATTTCTTGGTCTCGGACTTCGACTGATCATTGGACGCCAATACGACCGGAGGCGAAGCGTCGACGTCGTCCACAGCATCGGTGGCGTGCGCCGCATTGATCGGGCGATCCGAAGTCTCCGCTGGCGATTCGCCGGTGGTGGGTTTGGGAGCGGGTGCCTCGTTGCAACCGCTCAAGAGGCCGAGCGTCATGCTCAGCAGGCTCAGGGCCAATCCGTTTCGGAGCCGGCTCATGCGATTTTCCTTCGTCGGCAGACTCTCCGAGTCAGCCAGTCGCGAATAGAGGCCGACTCACCGCGTGAGTCGGGTCGGGTTTTGATCGGCGGACAGTAACTCAGAACGAAGTGAACTCCACCCCGAGTTTGATCAATTTGGCTTCCGGGTGATTGGTGTGCAACACGATGGAGCCGATCGACTCGCCAGCGAGGCTGATCGGAGCTTGGCCGGCAGGGACTTCAATCACGAGGTCGTAGCGATCACGTGCCATCTGTTTGAAGTTCTCGTCTTTGATCAACTCATACTTCAGGAATGGCGGCGAGAGGACCGCGTTGGTGATCTCTAACGGCATCTCGAACTTCTTGACGAACACCATGAGCCGAATTTTCTTGCTTTGCTTGGCTTGGAATCGTCCCATTCGGATCATGCTTTGTTCTGGCAGCCAACCGCTCCCTGGCGTGCCGAGAATTTCAATCGGGCCGCTGCGAGTCCCCTCGAACACGACCGCGACTGGCGGCGTATCGGGGATGTTGGTGTGCATCGTCACCGATTCTCGAAACTTGCCGATGGCGAAACCGCGTTGGAACACCACTCGAATTTCGTGACCTGATTTCACGGGGGGCGACTTGCCGGCCAGTTCGTCTTCCGGTTCGGCTTCGTGAACGTGGCTGTGCGCGCCGTCTTCTTTCGCCCGATCTTTGGCTTCCATTTCGGCCTTTTTCGAATCGGCCATCATGCGCATTCTCTGCTGCTCAACGGGGTCTTTTGCGGCTTCTTCGAGTTCGGTCCCTTTGAGTGGCCGAAAACTGACCTCCAACAACGGATTCGTGATATCAATCTTCGTGATCTCGAAATCGTCAATCGTTTCGGAATGCAGGACGAACTTTCGTTCGGTTGGTGTCGTCTCCGAAAGCGTACCGACATTCATTTCGATACCGGACTTGACCGCCAATCGCTTGCCGACCATGCCGAGCACTCGAAACGTCGTCACCGGCCGATCCGGATCATCCGTGCGGATTTTTGCCGAGTGCTCGAAACGCGTCGCGGGATTCTTGATCTCCCATTTCAACGTGACGGTCGTCTCCTCGCCGGGCTTCAATCCATCGCTCCCCAAGCTTCCCAGCGTGCATTGGCAGGTGTGGTCTTCTTTGCGAGCCACCATCTTCAGCGGGCCGGGACCATCGTTGCGGACCTTGAATTCGTGTGACCCTTTTTGGCCAAGCTCCAGGACTCCGAAGTTATGCACGGTCTTGCCAACGGTCACAAATTTTCCGTACGGACCAGACGACGGCGGCTTGGGAATGCCATCCTCGGTCGGCTTCGACTTATCTTCGTCAGAGATGATCAGGTTTTGCTGACGGAAGTGAACCATCAGGCCACACGAAACCACAGCCAAGGACACGATAATCAGAATCCCTCGGATATTCATAACCCCCCCATTGGCGATGCGGCTCGTCCTCGACGTCGTCGCACAATTTTCGATCAAGACAATTCAAACAAAAACAAAAAAACCAAGTTCTGCAAAGGTCGTTGGCGTATCCGCTCAATTCCAAGAATGTCGCGGCATTGTGATGGTGATTCGGAAGTGGGTCAATTCGCCTCGGACGACTCGATGATTCCGCCGGCCAACCGCTCCATTCGCGAGCGTAGATTGGGGCTCAAATACTTGTCCGAGTGACCTGCCTTCCGGTTGATTTCGTCCTGCCGCAATGCTCGCTGAGCCGCATCGTGAGCCGTGTTGGCCATCTCGGCCGCCTCGCACGCGATCGCCCACTCGGAAAGCAGCCTTGCGAGATGCGGATACCGCTCGACCGCCCCTTCGAAGAACGTGGCCGACTTTCTTGCATCCTCCAAATCGTGCGAGTGCTCGAACTTGGCCAGCCAGACTTGTCCCAGCCGTCGATACGGCCGTGACGAGAACGGCAACGTGTCCCTGACGTGTTCCAGATGCTGCACGGTTTCGTCGAAGTCCCGATCGCGGTGAGCGGTTCGCCAACGTTGAAACGACACTTCTGCCAAACGCTCGATCGGCTCGATCGCCCAGCGATCTGCCTGAGCCGCATCGAGGAATCTCGCATGTGCCACTTCGATTTGACCACGTCGCCACTCGAAATCTCCCGCTTGCAACGAGGTGCGACAGAGCAACTCCGGCATCGTTGCCGTCCACAAACATGCCACAAACAACCCGCCCGTCTTGAAGGCGCTCATGGCCACTCCCAATCGACCGGCCATTACGCCTTGGCTCGCTGACTTGCTGGGCGATTTTTTGTCTTGGTCAGCACCGGACGATTCCGAGCACGCCGAACGCATCGCCCAAACCAGCCACAACAACTGCGTGATCGCCGGCATCGCGATCCCGCCGGCTCCCAAAAGATGCACGAGCAACGCGACCAGCGCCGCCTCAAGAGCGAACGGCAATCTCACTGAAACCTGAATCGCCAGCGAAGCTTCCTGCGACGCCAACTTCGCTGGCGCGTCAGGCTTGGATGACTGACGTGTCCGCGACCAAACCATCCCGATCAGCCACACGCCCCACCAAATTCCGCCGAGCCACCACAACCGCTCATCGTTCCCCTGGCCGAGCACTTCCATTCCGGCGGCACATACCGGGAATGCCAAACCCACCCCCCACACGGCCGGTGATGTCCAGTCCGATTCGTGGGGCACGTTTTCAACGTGCCTCAATTCATTGCCCGCAGACCGACGCGGTCCCTTGATCGCTTCACGCACCATCAACCCAACGCAAGCGAGCAACCCGATCAATCCCAGCGTCCCGGCGTTCGCCCAAACATCGAAAATGAAATTGTGCGGATCAGAAATCTCCTCGCTTGATTCCGGCAATTTGTGATGCAAGTAATAGTCGCGAAAATTCCCTGGCCCGGTTCCCAACCAGAAATGTTCGCGAACCATCTCCCACGTCGCCTGCCAATACTCCAGCCGATATCGCAGCGACTTCGTCGCTTCCGAGAACACCGCCCGATCCAAACTGCCACTCAGAGCCGCGATCCCCACTGCGACTCCCACAACAAACGCGCCGACAATCAACCAAGTTCCGATCAACAGCCACGGTGCTCGACGAGCCGAACCATCGTGACCGCGCCAGCGTGCGGCGATCATCCGCAACGTCCACCAACCGATCCCCGCAAGCAGACCGGCCCACGCCGTTCGACTCTTTGTCAGCAGTACGCAGAACGCGATCAACATCGCCAGTAAGACGGTCGCCAATCTCGACGAGACCAGATTGCGAATCGAAATGTCTCGAATTGAGATCTCGCTGATCAGGCCGACGAAGACCAATCCCATCACGATCAGCAGTCCCGCGAACGAGTTCGCCAGTGCGAACAATCCCAACGGCTCGCTGCTCTTCTTCAAGCGATTTTCCAGCGACTGCCGAGCCTCCTTCTCGATTGGGATTTCTTGCCGAGCCATCTGCTCGCGCAACATCGCCAACCGCTTCGCGTCCGCAGCCGTCACCGGAGAAATTCCGTTGCCGAGCAATCGCTCGGCCAGTTGGTCATGTTCCAAAATAAGCCGGTCGTACTCGCGGCCCAGATCGCCGTATCCGACGTAATGCTGCCACAGCCCATAACCGGCGAGAACTCCCGCCATCAGCGACAAACCGAGACACAATTGCCGAACGACACGCATCGAAGTCAGCTCTTGCCGCAGCATCCAAATCAAGACGCCTGAGCCGATCCATTCCCACGCCAGATTGATCGCCGCTCGCGCATTGCCAACACCGAATACGACCGCCAGCGCCGAGACAACGTGAGCCAAAATCAGCAACCCGATCGCAACATCCATCGCATCGACACGAACGCGCTGCTCACCGAGCCGCCAGTCCCAAGCCGCTCGACCCGCTGCCGTGAGCAACACCAACTGCACGACCCACAACGTCAGTCCCTCGGCCGCACCCTCTGTCGGCATCAACCAACGAGCCACCAGCAGCGCAGCCAGCCACGCGAGCATTGCCCCTTGAGGCGGCGAAAAGATGATGGGGTGATGGGGAGAAGGGGAGATCGGGTGAAGAGGCCACGGCGAGGAGTTGCGGTCACGATCCGTGAGTGGTTGTTGTCGCGACATCGTTCAGCCTCCAACCTTGCCACTCAACGGCGCGGATGATTGCTGTCCCTCTTCCCCTCTCCCCA
>JAYVQJ010000792.1:0-5607 GCA_043777235.1 Planctomycetia bacterium | reverse complement strand
ATTATCTGGTGGGCCGGCGCGGCGAAGCGCCGCTGGTCCCACCCTACGGCAAGTCAGACAGTCGACGTAGACGATCGAGGGCGTGGGGATCGTCAGTGATTCGGCTTCAATGACTTGGTGGTTGAGCGATCGGCGGCGCTAATTCTTCGACCTCGATGTCCGAGAACCAGGCGGGGCCTCCGTCGACGGACAAGCGAATTTCGGCAAGCTCAGACAGACTTGCCAATGGAATCGCGCCGATTCGCAAGTTGTCGACCGAGGCGATCCAGTGAGTCGCGTCACGTCGCAGTCGGACGATGCGCGGTTGATCGGCCGACGTGGTGGGTAACGAGACCGGCGGCGTTGCGGGTTGCGAGGGGCCGCGATCTGCGGAACGGTGAGCCAACCACGCGGCTTGACCCTCTAATCGAATCGCGGAACGTGGGGCATTCTCGCTCGCGACTTGGGAGATTCCAAAATGCAGTTCGATGCCGGTTGCTTGGTGTAAGCGGACGGCGAATGACAACTCGAAGTGCGACAGCGGACGAGGCGACTGTTCGTCGCTTCGAAGCAGACGACGTGCGATCGCACCATTTGCGCCCGCGAGCACCTTCGCGCCGTCTTCATCGTCCGTCAACACCCACGTGCCGCTGCGAACGTTCCAGTTGCGCAGCGAGCGGCCACTGAAGAGCGGCTCGCTCCAACCGCTGGGAACCAAGAGTGGTTGTACCGGCACATTGGGTCGCAGATGCGTGATTCCCCACGTTGCGACACCACCGAGCACGGCCACTCCGGCAAGACCAAGCCACGCCCGCCGCGATCGGGACACACGCGGAGCTGTTGCGGGCATCAACTGCGTTGCACCCAACGTGCTGGTGTCTCGGCCTGGCTCGAAGGCTTCGATCGGGTTCGTGCGGGCGGCGCTACTGAGCGGCACGAGTTCGGCGGTCGAACTCGATCGGCTGACTCGGGGCAAGTCGGCCGTGAGTGTCAGCGCTGCGGCAGGCAATTCGGTCAACGTTGTGGCGTTCAACTTTTGCCCAACCTCGTCGATGCGACCGAGCAGTTCGGAGTACGACGCGACTCGGTCATCCGGCCGCCGAGCCATCATCGCTGCGACCAGCGAATCGGTGGCGTCGCTGATATCGCCTCGAACGGAGCGCAGTCGCGGCGCATCGGCCGTCAGTTTCTGCGTGAGAATCTGCATCATCGGCCGACCGGAATACGGTGGTCTTCCGGCGAGCAAATGAAAGATCGTCGCCCCCAACGCATAGATGTCGGCTCGCACATCGACTTGCTCGCCGGAGACCTGTTCCGGAGCGACATAATGCGGACTGCCGACCGTCGTGTTCGCTGCCGTCAGTCGCGTGCGGTCCTCAGCTTCCGCAGTCGCGAGGAACGCCAATCCGAAGTCGGCAATCTTCACGAACGGCATTCCGGCAGGTAGCGGGAATCCGGCGGACGGTTCGACCAGCAATAGATTCGCCGGCTTGATGTCGCGATGCACAATCCCTTGCTCGGCCGCGTGAGCCAACCCCGATGCCGTTTGCCGCGCGAGTCCCCACGCCAGCGTTTCGGTCGCACCGCCGAGCCGTTCCGATTTCTGCTGCCGATGGATCAGCGATTCGAGGTCGGTCCCCTCGACCAATTCCATGACGAAGTACAGCCGGCCATCGTGCTGTCCAAAATCAATCGCCGCGATGATGTTGGGATGCTTGAGCCGCGCGACTGCGCGGGCCTCTTGCTCGAACCGCGCGGCCATCGAACGATCGGCGATCTGATTGACGAGGATCGTCTTGATTGCGACGACTCGATCGAGCGTCTTCTGTCGAGCGCGGTACACGACCCCCATGCCGCCGTGACCGAGCACGCTGAGCAGTTCGTAACCCGGCACGACCTCCATCGGTCGCAGGAGCGTCTGCACGATGTCCGTTTGCACGGCCGAGAGCAATCCGCGCCGCGCGATCAACGTCTCCGGCGTTTCGCCGGTGCGGGCCGACTCGGCCGTCAATTCCGCAGTCAACTCCGGCAGCAGCATCGACAGTTCGCTGGCGAGGCTGAGGAAGTCACGGCTCATCGCTCGTTCCCGCCAACGCTCGTCGCGTCCTGGTTGAGCAAGTCCAACTGTTCGAGCAACGCTTTCACCGAAGGCCGATCCGCCAGCGACTCGCCGACGTAAGCGAATCGCGTCTGACCTTCCTTGTCGAGGATGTACGTCGCCGGCTTCGACAAGTCTTTGCGAATGCCAAGCTGATCGACCACTTTCAGTTCGACATCCAGCACGATCGGAAACGGAATCTTTTCGACCGGTGTATCGAGCTGGTTCTTCACCGACGCGGTGAAGTCGCGATGCCGCCGCGAATCGTCCGGAGTCCCGATTGGAAACACGACGACCACCTCGGTGTCTCGCTTGGCAAATTGCGGATAGCTCGTCAGCAATCGCGACGTCTGCGTCGAGCAATACAAACAGACCGAGCCGGCGAACCCGCGTGTCACAACCAGCACGACGTTCTTCTTGCCACGATACTCTTGCAGCGACGTCTCTTTGCCGTTGATGTCCGTGAAGACAAAGTCGCCGACGCTTTGGTCGCCGATCGCATTGCTTTCGACTTTGTCCTTGAACTTGATCAGACGGTAATCCTCGCCGTAGCCGCCCATGGAAATCGGAGCGGGACTCTCACCGCAGCCCGCCAGCCACAACAACGCTACGAACCACCATCCGCCTCGAATGCTTGTTCTCATGACAGCACCTCCTGGCGGGGATCGTAACAAACGCCAAATCGACGGTCATCAAGTCGGCCGTGCTGAAGCCTCAGGGCTGGCTAATTTGTGAATCTGCGAAGATTGTCGTCCGACCCCTTGTGGGTCGGAGGATTTTGATTTCTTGGGCTCTCCGCCATCTGTGTTGATCGACTCAATCAGCCGGAACGCGCTAGCGTCCGGTTCTCGGTGATTTCACGAACCGGACGCTAGCGCGTTCCGGCTCATCGGTGCATTCCAACACGGACGGCGGAGAGCCATTTCTTGGCAATTCAACAGAATCATTGAGTCCTCCGACCCACAAGGGGTCGGGCGACAGTTTGCCTAACACGACAAACTAACGAGGCTCCGCCTCAGACCATGAGCCGGAACGCACTCGTGTCCGGTTCGAGAGTCCATCGACCTTCCGAACCGGACGCTAGCGCGTGCCGGCTGATCTGTCGAACCCGAAAATCAGCCGGAACGCGCTCAGTAGACCCTCAGAGAAAAGCATGCCGTTTCAAAACTGGCGACGGAGAAAGTAGACCAGTCACTCCGTGACTGGAATCTTCGAGTCACGGAGTGACTCGCCTACTTTTCTCTGCGGACCGACTTAGGAGCGTCGTCGAGGAATCAGTCCGACCAAGAAGAACATCCCGCACGCCGCCGAGCACGTTCCGGCAAACCAGTCGCCCGAGACAACATACCAACTGCTGCGATTGTCGAGCGGCACAGTGTCGATGACCGCCGCGTTCAGCGATTTTCGCCAGCGTCTCGTCGCAGGATCGGTCAGCGTCGAGCGTACCGGATCGAACATCGACAGCGGTGTTCGCCGATCCGAGCGTGCGTGCTTCGTTTGTTTGAGTTGTTCGCGTTGCTTGTTCCACGTCGCATCGCCGTCGATGAAGGTCTCCGGTTCGCGAATCACTCCGTCTCCGTCGATCACTGCCGAGATGCCCGTGTTGACCGCGCGGACCAACGGCGTACGACACTCGACCGCGCGGAACGCCGCAGTGATGAGATGCTGATTCAACTCGCTGCTGCCGTGGAACCAACCGTCATTCGTCAAGTTCAGCAGGCAATCGAGCCGCTTGCCTTGGCTGGTGCCGCGGACGACATCGCGGACGAGGTGCGGAACGGTGTCCTCAAAGCAGATGATCGGTGCGACGTTCCATCGCCCGACATCAAACGCAACGGGACGAGTCCCGGCCGTGATACCGAAGTCTTCCGGCAGCGGCGAAAATTTCTGAAGCCACGGCAACGACTCTTTGAGCGGAACGTATTCGCCGAAGATCACCCGATGCAGTTTGTCGTAGGTGTTCGAGATGCCGCGATCCGGCGTGACGAACGCCGCCGAGTTGAAATGCTTCAGCCCTTTTTCATCGACGCTGTAGCGGTCCAGTCCGATGACCAAGTTGGCTCCGGTCTTCTGTGACATCTCGTGCAACGCCTTGCGAACGTCCGAGTCGCGCCAGTGTTCAACCGGAATCATCGGTGCGAGCCGCCGCAGATCACTCTCGGACAAATTCGGATCGGCATCGGACAACGGCCAACGAAACATCGTCTCCGGCCAGATGATGAGGTCCGGTTTGTACGGCACCGCGTAGCCGGTCAGCAGTTCGTGAGTCCGATACATCTGCCCAAACTCCGCCGGGTCATGCTTCACCGAGGACTCGAAGTTCCCTTGAATCAACGCCACACGCGGACCAGCCGTGAATTCCGCTTGGCCGCGTCGGACATAGCCATATCCCAACACCGCCGCGACGACGAGCAAACCGCAAAGCACCGACGTCATCTGCCGATGGAACAATCGGCGCGACTCGGACGGAGACGTTTCGTCCGCCACGACCGGCGGAGAGAGATGACGCAACTCCGATGGAAGCTGCACCACAACGATCAACCGCAGACGATCCAGCCACGACATCGGAATCAGCCCCGCGATTGCCGCGCTGCTCACCGCGACGACGGCACTCACACCGTAAGCGCCGAGCAAATCCGAAATCTGAATCAGTTCGATCCAGCGATACTGTGAATGTCCAAGTTGATACCACGCGAAGCCGGTCATCAGATGTGCTCGGAGGAATTCCAATCCGGTCCAGACCAACGGCACCGCCAGAATCAACGGCATTCCACAGCGATGCACGGCCACTCGCGACAGTCCCACGAACGCCGACCAATAGGCGGCCAGATAAAACGCCAACGCGAACCATGCGACGTACATCGACTCGTGCCCCAGCCGCAGCCATTGCAGAGTCGGCAACCAGAACAGCAATCCGCCGGTCCAGCTCGTCAGCCACAATTTCCGAGGCGATTTCTCCAATCGGATCAGGACACACAACGGCACCAGCGCGAGCCACGCCAGCGGTGACCAATTCAACGGCGTGAAGCTGGCCCAGAGCAATACGGCCGAGACACCGCTGAGCAGCAACCCACCCAGTGCCGGAGCCGGCTGTGATCGCGCGGCCGCGATGATGTCTTTCACCGACGGTTCCGAGCGTCTCGCCGCACGAGCATTCGGCGCTGGTCCGTTTCCGTCTGACACGATCTTCGTTTCCGTCACTAATTGGGGAGCACGTAAGTCAGTCGCCATCAGCATCCTCCTTGAGCTGTTACAGTGGCAGTGGACTCGAAAACCAACCGTTCGGTCAACGGGATGTCGCTCCGTGCCGGATGCGTCTCGCATCCAAGTCCGTCCGACGCATCACTCGGCAGCCTGCACAACGCACTTTGCGACGCGCCCAGCCCCCATTCAAGCGTGGTTAGTGAAGCCGTTTGCGCTGCACTTCCCGTCCGTTGGTGTCAGGACATTTGAAGAATTTGGGCTCTCCGCCATTCGTGTTGACCATTGTGGCAAATCAGCCGCAGGGCGCTAGCCCCGGTTTGTTTTCA
>JAYVQJ010000791.1:0-5619 GCA_043777235.1 Planctomycetia bacterium | reverse complement strand
CATGGCTCCTCGACTGTTCGTCCGCAAACTTAGGTCACGCAAGTCGGTCGAGCAAATCGGCATTGCGTGGGATGCGGCAATTCAGACCCCTCGGCCGTCGCCGGTGGCGGATTCCGCGGAATCCTTCCCACTAGCACGCTCCGAATAATTGGTACGCACACCGTTTCCGTGATCGTGATCCGACTGCAATGTGGCCCGGCCTCGGCGAGGCCGGAATTCAATGACCTTCGTAATACATTGGTTCAAAGTCAGCATGAAAATCACGATCCTCGGCGGCGGCGGAATGGCAACGGCCTGTGCGATTGTGCTTGCCGAGCACCCCGCGCTCGACGTTTCCATTTGGGCTCGCAACGCCGCGCACGCGAACGACATGGTGACGTCGCGATGCAACCAGCGTTTGCTTCCGGGAGTCCGCATTCCCGATCGGATCGAGATTACTTCCGATGTCACAACAGCCGCAGACGGAGCCGACGTGCTCGTCGCCGCAGTGCCGACTGCTTTCTTGCGGCAGGCTCTGTCCGACATCGCCGATAAGTTGCCGGCACAGGTGCCAGTTCTCAGCGTGATCAAGGGGTTGGAGAACGACACGTTTGCGCGTCCGACGCAGATCATCACGAGCGTGCTCGGCTCACGACCGGTCGCGGCGCTCGGTGGTCCATGTCACGCGGAAGAAGCCGCTCAACGAATGCCGGCCAGCGTTGTCATCGCCAGCGAAGATGAGGCGTTCGCGACAACCGCTCAACGACTCTTTGCGACTGACCGCTTTCGCGTGTACACGAATCGCGACTTGCTCGGCGTCGAACTGGCGGGAGCGTTGAAGAACGTCATCGCGATCGCGGCCGGAATCTGCGACGGACTCGGCTACGGCGACAACGCCAAGTCTGCACTGATGACGCGCGGCCTCGCTGAGATGACTCGTTTCGGCGTCGCGCTCGGAGCTGACAAGTCCACATTCTTTGGACTCGCCGGCCTCGGCGACCTGATCACGACATGTGTCAGTCAACACGGTCGCAATCGAAAAGTCGGCGAACGTCTCGGCCGAGGAGAAACGATTTCCGAAATCCTCTCCAGCATGACCGCCGTGGCCGAGGGAGTTTCCACCGCGCGCAGTATCCACGATCTTGCTCGGCAAAGAGGGATCGACATGCCCATCACGCGCGAAGCCTTCGCGGTTCTGTTCGAGTCCAAGTCACCGGCCGCCGCAACCGAGTCCCTCATGCAGCGTCCTTCGCGCGGCGAATAGCACGTCGCGGCACATCCGAAATCTGTTCTACCTGTGAATCGTCATCACATCATGCCGAATCCTCCGACGACTGCCACTCGCGCTGAACCACTGCCAATTCGGCGAGGGCTTGTGGGGCGATTCGTCTTCGGCGTCCTACGGCCGATGTTCGCAGATCGCGCGATGTTTCGAGAGCGACCGTTTCCTGGCGTGATCTTTTTCCTTTGGTCCTACCCATTCACTCCCGCCGGCAAGGTGTTGATGGCGGCGCTGTCGATCTCGGCACTCGCCGGGGCCATCACAGAAGACATGCCGATCTATCAAATCCCCGTCACGCTCGGCGTGTTGGTTTTGGTCGCGTCCGGAGTTGGATCCGTGTTGCGAACGCTGAGCGTGTCGATTCGCGGCGAGTGGCCCGATCAAGTGACTGTCGGGCAACCGGTGCGCGGGGAGTTTCTCGTCACGAACGACAGCCGCTGGCCGCTGCTGGATGTGTCGCTGTCGATCTTCAAGCCTCCGTTCGGTTGGGAAGTGATCCGCGAAGAGAGCACCGTGCTGACAATGGGAGCGGGAGAATCCGCAACGCTGCCGATCCGAATCGTCCCACATCGACGCGGACGATTCTTGCTGCCAAGCGTCCGCGCCTACTCAACGTTTCCGTTCAATCTGTTTCGGAATCAGCTTGGTCGCAAAGAGTCGCGGCCGATCGTCGTGCTGCCGCGATTCCTTCCACTCCAGCGGATCAACCTTGATGTCGGTAATCGGTATCAACCGGGCGGGATCACGTTCACATCGCACATCGGTGAGTCTCCCGAATACATCGGCAACCGCGAGTACATGCCGGGTGACTCACCACGACATATCGACTTCAAATCGTGGGCGCGGCTCGCGAAGCCGGTCGTCCGCGAATACCAAGAGGAATACTTTCACCGCTTGGGCTTGGTGTTGGACACGTTCGTTCCCAGCAGTTGGCTGTCCTTGAATTGGTTCCCTTATGAATGGCTGCGCCGGCGCAAAGAACGAGACTTGGAAGCGGCCGTCGCACTGACGGCTGCGGTCGCGGATGTCTTTTCACGCGGCGAGTTCGTCCTGGATGTCTTCGCCGCCGGGCCTGAATTGCATGTCTTCCGTACCGGACGCGGCACGACTCCCATCGAAGCAGTGCTGGAGATTCTCGCGGACGTCCCCGTCTGCCGCGTCAACCCGATCGATCGGATCACGGCCGCGATCTCTCCAGAGTTGCCGCAGATCTCGGCGGTCGTTTGCGTCTTTCTCGATTGGGACGAGTCACGTCAGCGACTCGTGCAAGCCGCGCTCGATCACGGTTGCCGAGTCAAAGTGATTGTCATTCAACGCGAACATCACCCGCTCCCGCAGCTCGATCGAGCCGGCGTGGAACTGCTGCAATTCACGGCCGCGCAAATCGAAGCCGGCATCGGCGAACTGTGAGCCGCACACTCGTTGCCATGGACGTGATCAGCCGGCGGCTGACGACCCTCGTTGAAAGATCTCAGCGACTGGTCGGTACTGCCCCACGTCATCCAGAGGAAAGATTGGCCGGCAACACCGAGTGTGCCCAAGGCTGCGAAGATTCGCGCTCGTGGAACCCGGAGCATCCACGTTGATCAGCTTCGCACACCACTCCGCGAACATGTGATGTTCGCAGTGCGGAGATTTGACGACGACGGCGTCGAAGTGATGAGGGTTCTGTCCATTTGCGTAGAACCACGAGCGATCGAAGAGGCTCACCGGACGAGTCCCGACGACGAGCGTGATGTTGTCGGATTGCAGGACGGCCGTGCGACCGGAGTCCCAGGGCCAGCCGAAGGACTCGCTGCGGAATTTTCCGTCAGAGAGCAGCCGGACTCGTGCAGTCAGTTCGAGCGGTTGGAACCGCGCCGGGTCGAGCGCTCCGCCGACGCGCGTTTGAATCGTCGCACCGATGCCGGCTTCAAAGGCTTGTTGCCCAGCGGCGGGATCGACGATCGGGATCAATGCACGGCCGCGATATTTCTGCCGAACCATCTCGCGCAGGATCGCGTTGCTGTCACCGGACGCACCGGAACTCGTCGCATCAGCCGCGTCCATCAACACGACGGTACCTGACGCGACCTCCGAAGCAAGTCGCACACTTTCCGCGAGGCTGGTCAGAGGAACCTGCATCTTCTCGTGATGCTTCCAGAATCGGTTGGCGAGTTCGATGGCCTGCTCGCGAGCGGCCTGCTCGTCGCCGTCCATTACGACGAAAGCGTTCGTTCGCAATTCGGGAACGTCGGTGAAAGGATTGCCCCACATCACTGCGGCGGAAAGCCCGGCCGGGCTGGCTTCGATCTGCTGAGCCAGTTGAATGCACTCGCGGATCGAACCGGTTTCGGTGATCAGCTCATCGCCACGGACGAGCGCCGGAATTTTCACACGCGCGGTGACTGGACGGACGCCGTCGTTCACGATTTTCAGCAGCAGCTTGGCCGCGCGGGCTCCGGTTTGAAAGAAGTCCACGTGCGGATATGTGTGATAAGCCACAACGGCGTCGCTGTGCCGCAACATGCGGTCGGTCAACACGCCGTGCAGATCAAGCGATACAACAAACGGCATCGCCTCGCCCAGCACTCGCCGAGCTTCCTGCAGCAGAAACCCTTCGGGATCGTCTTCGTTTTCGGCCTGCATTGCCCCATGCAACGAAAAATACGCCGCGTCGGCCGGCCCCGCCTCGGTCAGCCGGTTGACGAAGTCACGACACAGCCTCTGAAAACTCTCCGCCGTCAACACGCCACCGGAAGTGTTGGAACTCGCGCTAAATGTCGGCACCAGTTGCACGCTGCGATCGGCATCAAAAACGCTCAGCGCCCCGCCCACTTCTTCGCGACACGCTCGATGATGAGCGAGCAACTCCGAGCCACACACGACTCGAAAGTCTTCGTAGTGGCTCGGCACCGGATTGAATGACGACACTTCCTGCTTGCACTCTGCAATGAGAATTCGAGGCATGTGGAACTCCAAGTTGCGATCAGCCAACATCGTGGTCGGCGGAAAGCTATCGGCGACGTCGCCTGAAGTGGAGCGCGACGCAGGATTGGTATGGGCACATCCGATCCTCACAAGTCGTCGCTTACCGCTACGCAAGACATTGCCCTACCGGTAGCCTGTTCGTCAGCGAGTTCATTGATCACTTCACGCGGAGAGACTTGATTGGTTTGGAGTCGTGCTCCACAACAGGAATGCGAGTCATGGAATGACTCGCCTACGTAGCTCAGTCATTCCATGACTGAGATTCGCATTGTGTTCCGACGAAACCAATTCAACTTGTCCGCGAGAAGTAAAAGCTCTCGCCGCACCAAGCTGACTTCAATCGAACTGTTGGAACGACCGAGATCATGACTCACGAGAACTTATTTTCTCATTCGACGATTCGTGTGGTTGTTGGATCGTCGTTGGTTGCGATTCTGCTTTCCGCCTGGATCGCGAACGGCCAGGAGCGTCCCGCGCCAATAAGGGTTGCCGTTGCCGATACTGCGGCACAGGCAGCGGCCTTCAAGGAACACATTCAGCCGTTGTTGAAAGAGTTCTGCATCCGCTGTCACAACGCAGACAATATGGAGTCCGGTATTCGGGTCGATCAACTGACTGCCGCGATCGAGGACCGGCACATCCCGCTGTGGAAAGGGATTCAAAAGCAAATTGAATCCGCCGCGATGCCGCCGGAGGACGAGCCGCAACTCTCGGCCGAGCAACGCAAGTCGTTCGACGATTGGATCACGAAAGGGATCACGGCAGCACGATCTCGCAACCGAGCGAAGAACGGAGCCGTGCGGCGGCTGACGGTCGCGCAGTATCGGAACACGCTGCGGGATTTGCTCGGCATTGAAGAGGATCTCACTGACGCATTGCCTTCCGATGGGATCTCGAAGGACGGGTTCACGAACAACGCGCAGGTGTTGGCGTTGTCACCGCTTCAAGTCGAGACCTACTTCGACATCGCCGAGAAGGCACTCGATCAGTGCATCGTCGATGAGAATTCGAAGCCAGTGATTCAGAACTTCCGCGTCGAGTTCGGGAAGGCGATCAACCCGATGCCCTGTCCCGACAACCTCATCCTCGGAGCCAACAGCGCGTTGTTGAACAACGTGGACTTCGTTGTCACTGAGCCGAAGCCGACGAAACCGTTCGACTTTCAACCGTTTGCAATGCAAACGAAGTACAAGTTCATCGAAGGTTACGCCGGGAACGATACCGTACGCGGCTGGCGGAACTACGACAGCATTTATCACTCGGTCTTCGCCTGTGTCCGCGGCACTCCCGGCTATCCGAAAGGGGAAGCTCATCAAGTCGTGCCGAGCGGTTTGCTACTGCGACCAGCGATTCCGAGTCCCGAAATCTTCGGCCAATCGAACACCTAC
>JAYVQJ010000790.1:0-5635 GCA_043777235.1 Planctomycetia bacterium | reverse complement strand
GGTTCGTGCCGCAAAAACCGGGGCTAGCGCCGCGCGGCTAATTTGTGCGATCCGTATAAGTGTGTCCGAAGCGAACTCATTTCCACCGATTCGTTTTCTTGCTGAGGAGAACTGAGGGATGTTATTTCGCAATCGACTTTCGCGAGCGTGGCCTTGGTTGAGTGGCGTGGGAACTCGATGGCAGAATCGGCAAGCTCGTCGACGACGCAAGTTGTCCGAGCGGTCGTGGAGCTTGGAGGCGTTGGAAGTTCGCACGCTGATGAGCGCCGTCGTCGCGGCTCCAGTGGATCAAGCGGTTGCGGATCGGGTGCATCGGCTGACAGCGAGCCAGTTCAAGCAACTGCAGGCCAGTGAAGTGCAGTATCTCACGACGGCGCAGGTGCAAAGCATTTCGAGCAGCCAATTGTTGAACTCGATGTCGGTCGAGGCACGGGGCGCGTTGTCGGCGGATCAAGTACGGCAATTGGTGGTGTCGAAGACCGGTCTTGTTGGGCTGACGGCGTTGCAGATCGACGCACTGACGGTCGCTCAGATTCAGTCGCTCAAGGTGGCGGACTTCCCGTTGTTGTCGCCGAAGCAGATTCCGTCGCTGACGATCGCACAGGCAAAGACGATCTCGACCGCCGGGCAATTGCGAGCAATGCCCAGCGATGACCGCGCCGCTGTGACCGGTGATCAAATTCGATCGTTGAAGATTGCGAGCATCGGCTTGAGCTTGCTGACGGACGATCAAATCAATGGGCTGTCGATCGCGCAGATTCAAACGCTGACGGCGAAAGACGTCGCACAGTTGATGCCTGCGCAGACGAAGTCGCTGACGGCGGCACAGTGGACGGCGTTTTCAGGAGCCGTCGATAACTCGGCTGCTCCGGCGGCTCGGCAAGTGGGCGACCTGACGGTCGGACAGATTCGAGCGTTGCCACAATGGAACTTCGACCGGCTCTCACCGGAGCAGGTGCCGTTCTTAACGGGCCAGCAAATTGCCGGGACGTCGGGAAGTTGGTCGTTTGAAAGAATGTCTGACGCTGCCCGTTCCGCGCTGACAACGGGACAAGTCAAGTCGCTGATGGTCGGTGCGACCGGCTTCGACTGGCTGAGCGAACGGCAACAAAACTTGTTGTCGGTCGCGCAGATTCAAGCGTTGAACTACTGGGACTTCGATGCCTTGTCGCCGGCGCAGATCGTCTCGCTGACGGCCGATCAACTGGCGTCGATTCCAGGCTCGTGGTACTTCGGACGGATCCCCGATGCGTCGCGTGCGGCTCTCACTGCGGACCAAGTGAAGGCGTTGAACGTTGGCGTGATCGGGCTGGACGGACTGACCAAGACGCAAGTCGGACAGCTCAGCGTGCCGCAGATTCAATCGTTGTCGTATTGGGATTTCCGCGCGTTGAGCGCGACGCAATCGCCGTCGCTCACGCCGCAGCAAATTGCGAGCATTACGAATGAATGGGACTTCGGACGCATGTCGGCGGACGCTCGCGCGGCGTTGAAGGCACCGCAGATTCAAGCACTCAATGTCGTGACCGTCGGATTGAATTTGCTGACGCCGGCGCAGGTCGGGTTCTTGTCGAGCGATCAAGTGCGGCAAGTCACCTACGACGACTTCAACGCGCTGTTGCCAACACAGACTCCGTTGCTCACGGCGAGTCAGTTGCAGTCGATTCCGAACGATTGGTGGTTCGGGCGGATGTCACCGACAGCGCGGGCCGCGTTGACGACGAGTCAAGTGCGGGCGTTGAACGTCGCGAACGTCGGACTCTCTGGGCTGACTGCGGCTCAGATCGCTGTGCTGACTCCCGCTCAAGTTCAGACCCTGTCGTATGACGATTTTCGTTATTTGCCGGCGACGCAGACTCCGTTCCTGACTGCCGACCAGTTGAAGAGCATCGACAATGAGTGGTGGTTCAAGCAAATCTCCGATGCGGCTCGCGCGGCGTTGACCGGCGATCAAGTCCGAGCGTTGTCGATCGCCGATATCGGATTGAGCGGATTAACGCGGAGTCAGGTCGATCAACTGACGGCGGCGCAGATTCAGCAGATCGGCGAATCGGAATTCAACAGCCTCACACCCAATCAATCGCCGAATCTGTCGGCCGAGCAACTGTCGCAGATCGACAACGGTTGGTGGTTCGGTCAGATGCCGGACGATGCGCGAGCGGCATTGTCCGCGGCGCAGATTCCGGCGCTGCCGATCGACGTCGTTGGGCTGCGCGATTTGACGGCGACGCAGGTTGGGTATCTGTCGCTCGATCAGATTCATCACGTCGGCTACGACGATTTTCCGTCACTGCACGCGGATCAGATTGATGATCTCACCGTCGAGCAGATCGCATCGATTCCGAACTGCTGGTACTTCACGAACATCCCGGAAGAGGTCCGCGCGAACCTAACGGTCGCGGAGATTCAGGCGTTGAACGTGGTCAACGTCACGATCGACCATCTCACGGCCTCGCAGCGATTGAACCTGACCACCGCGCAAATTCAGGCGTTGGACAACGGCTCGTACTTCCAATTCCTCACCGCCAATCAAGCGGTGTTGCTCACACCGCAGCAGATGTCGTTGATCGACAGCGCATGGCAATTCGAGCAGATGTCAGACGAGGCTCGCGCGGCGTTGTCGCGCGAGCAACTCTTGGCAATTCCGGAAGAGGTTCATGCTCAGTTGCTGGGTCTCGATGCCGGAATGTTTTCACCGGATGGTCACGCCGCGACGGCGGACACTCACACGCACGACGCGCCAGCTCCTGTGCCGGTGAATGATGGGCTGCCGCATCCGAATGATCCGGCGAAGCGGGACGAGCATCTCGCGCTGTTCGCACTCGTGCCGCGCGAGGCGGCGACGTTCGTCACCATCGCCAGCGGCAATTGGAACGACACGCATACTTGGAAGAACGGAACGATCCCCAACGGCGGAGCACAAGTGCTCGTCGCGGCAGGAACGACGGTGACGTTCGACGCCGTGCAAACCAACGCAATGAAGTGGGTGCGAGTGGACGGCGAACTCGACTTCGCGACGAGCGTCGACACGCAGATGCTCGTCGAGACGGTCGCAGTCGATCCGGCGGGGATTCTGCACATCGGCACGGTCGCGAACCCGATTCAAAGCGGCGTCGCGGCTCGGCTGGTGATCGCGGATATGGGGCGCAAAATCGACACGGCTTGGGATCCCGAACAACTCAGCCGCGGCTTGATCTCGCACGGCACAGTCGCCATGCAGGGGGAAGAGGTGACTCCGTTTGTTTCGCTTGCGGTCGCACCGGTCGAAGGGAACACGCAGTTGCAGCTCGATGCGACACCGGTGCATTGGCGAGTCGGCGATCGGCTCGTGCTGACCGGGACGAACGAATGGGAGAAGCAGGACGAGGAACTGAAGATCGTCGCGATCAACGGCAACACGGTGACGATCGACTCGAACGACAAGCTCACCGGCAATCAGCCGTTGCAGTTCGATCACACGCCGCCGGAAGGTTTTGGCTTGAAGGTTTATGTCGCCGACATGAATCGCAACGCGGTCATCATGTCGCAGAACCCGGCGATCAACGATCGGCGCGGGCATGTGATGTTCATGCACAGCCAGAAGGTGCAGATCCACAACGTCGGCTTCTATGGACTCGGTCGCACCGACGAGCGGAACCCGGAGAACGACCCGGTGATCGTTGACGGCAAGGTGCTCGACACGACGGGCCTCAATCCGCGCGGGCGCTACGCCGTTCACTTCCATCGCACGGGAGTTGATCGCAGCAAGGCTCCGGCCGAGATCTCCGGCAGCGCGATCGTCGACAGTCCGGGCTGGGGCGTTGTGAATCACGAGAGCTACGTCAACATGATCAACAACGTGGCATTCAACGTGGTCGGCGCGAGCTTCGTCACCGAGTTCGGCGACGAGATCGGTTCGATGGTCCACAACCTGTCGATTCACAACGAAGGATCGGGCGATGGACTCGAAGACCGGCAGGACATCTTCGACTTCGGACACGGCGGTCACGGCTTCTGGCTGCAAGGCCCCGGCGTCGAGGTGGTCGACAACATCGCGACCGGAGCCGCTCAAGCCGCGTTCATCTTCTTCACCGCGTCGAGCAAAGCGGAGTTCAGCGCGGCGAACCTCGATGATCCGAGTCTCGCCGCCGGACAGACTTCAGTTCCCGTCGGGACCGTCCCTTTCAAGCGAGTCTCCGGTAACACGGCGTTCGCATCGGGATCGGGACTCGAAACGTGGTTCCATCTGACGAACATGAACGACGGGCAGTCGTTCATCGATCACATGACGACGTGGAACACCGATCGCGGCATCTTCACGCCATACACCGGCCGCACGACGATTCGCGATGCGCTGGTGCTCGGCCGCACCGACGGCGGTTGGTTGTGGGGCACCGGCATCGACCGCAACGACGTCACCAACAACATGACCTACGAGAACGTGCAAGTGCGTGGTTGGGAAGTCGGCATCTCGGTACCGGTCAATCGCTCATCGACCATTCGCGACGGCGTCTTCCAAAACGTGCGGAACATCGAGATCGAAGCGGCTCACGACACGATCCGCACCGTCAACATCGTCGGCAATCCGACGTTCATGCCGATCACGGCCGATGAACTCGGCGACCGGCAAGCGTTCGACATTTATCTCGATGGTTCGATCAACGTCCGCAACCGGGACATCGAAACGTATTTCAGCCCGGACATCGTTTGGCTGGGGACGGTGCAGTTCAACAACCATCAGATCTATTACACGAAGCAGGCGGCGAACTACGTCCCGTTCCCCGCGTCGGCCACCGAGACGCTGACATGGCTGCCGCCGGAAATCGTCGGCAAGACCAACACGCAACTGTGGGCTCAATACGGCATCGCTCCCGGCGGAATCATCGCACCGGACGATGCGGTCGCTGTGCCGCACATCAACGGACTCGTCGGCTCGCGCTCGGCCTATCTCCCCGCGCTGGAACTGCTCAGCGACAAGTACACGAATCAACCGGCGACGTATCATCTCAGCTTTGTGAACCCGATTGGTGACCACATCACCGAGCAAAATGCGACGCCGCTCCGCGAAGGTTGGAACCTGCTGACTCGTCAAATCGACGGCCATACGCGGACGTTCTTCATCTACGGCGACACGAAGGCTCCGGTCTTCATCCTCGACACGCACCGCACCGACTTGCGAGTCAACCCGCTCGGTCTGAAGTACGGTATCGTGATCTACGGCACCGTCACCGACGACAGCTTCGGCGAGATGCACTTCCGCCGCGAGTTCATGGATCTGCAATCCCGACCGATCAAGATCGACGCGAAAGGAAAGCAGTACCTGGAGATCGACTTCCAAATTCAGGATCTTGCTGGCAACACAACGAAGGTCTTGCTGCGAGTGATGCTCGATCCCACAGTCCCGATCGTCCCCGGCACCGGCCAACGCGACCTCCCGCCACGCGAGATGCCAACCACGCTCGTTGCGCTGCTGGAGTACTACTACCTGACCGGGCAATCGAGCGCGTTGCCGAAACGGAATTGAGTCGCTGCGCCGTCGGTTGTTCGCAGATACGCGGTCAACCCACGGACTGCGGGCGAGAATGTCGTCCGGGGGCGAATTTGGATTATTCATTGGCGATCTAGCGAGGCTCCGCCTCAGACCGTGAGCCGGCAC
>JAYVQJ010000789.1:0-5638 GCA_043777235.1 Planctomycetia bacterium | reverse complement strand
GCGCCGCACGAACGTCGCCTCGTCGCACAATTCCGACGCATTCATTCGCAGCCGAGTCAATTTAGAAAAGACATGCTCGTCGATGTAATTCGCAGCCGGAGGAACATTCGTGACGAAGCCAGGCCGAGCCGGCAGAAATGCCAACGGCACAGCGACTTGCTGATCGAGATACCGCACCGTGACCGTCACCTCACCGAAGCGTTCGCGCCGCACGAGTCCGTTCACCGAGACGTTGACGCTCGGCTGCGAGGTCTCAAAGCAGGCCAGCCGAATCACGTCGCGTGTCGTGCCGTCGGAGAACTTGGCAATCGCCTGCAATTGGACCGAGTCGTCCGGCTCGACGACGAATTGTTCGAGCGGCGTGACTTCGAGTGACTGTAATAACGGTTCGTTGCGCGGCGTGGCGGGCATTCCAGCGGCGATCCAGCGACGTAGCAGATCGTACTCCGGCGAGTCCTCGGCAAATCGCTTGCCCCCTTCGTGCGGCACGGACATCGTCGGCTTCAGCAGCAGCAAACTACTCTCGGCGCGAATTGTGTTGACGCGGCGACCGACTTGCTCGTGAGTCAGCGTGACGAAGTCAGCATCGGGATTCTCGCCGCGCAGCGAGAGCTTGAAGCCTCCCTTGCCGAATTGGTTGCCATGACATGTCCCCAGATTGCAACCGGCTTTCGAGAGCACGGGCATGACGTCGCGCAAGAACGAAACCTCAGCGGCAGGTAGTGTCGGTCGTCCCGAGAGCATGATCATCGCGACCACAACCAGCGGCAGCATTCGACTCCACAACACACGCATCACGGATTCCCAGAAGAGCGATCAATTCGTAGACATCGACAACCGGGCGGTTGTTTCAAGTGGCAGACTTGCTCAGGCGATGATCTCGTCGATCGGCTTGCCGTGGTCAATGTCGAGCCGCTTGCGGCCAGGGATTTCGAGTTTGCGCGAGTCGAGGCCGAGTTGTTTCAAGATCGTGGCATGGATGTCGGTCACATAGTGCCGGTGCTCGACGGCGTGGAAGCCGATTTCGTCCGTGGCTCCGTGAGCGATGCCCCCTTTGATCCCTCCGCCGGCCATCCAGACCGAGAAGCCATACGGATGATGGTCGCGACCGTCCGTTCCTTGTGAAGCGGGCGTGCGGCCGAACTCGGTAGCGAAGATCACGATCGTGGAATCGAGCAGTCCTCGCTGCTTCAAATCTTTCAACAAGCCGGCGATTGGCTTATCGACCGCTTTGAAATTGTTGGAGTGATTGGCTTTCAAACCGCCGTGAGCGTCCCAGACTCCGGCACCGCCGGCTCCGTGTTGGACTTGGATGAAGCGGACGCCTCGTTCGATCAAGCGTCGTGTCGCCAGCATTTGCGATCCGAAGTCGCGCGTCGCCGGTTCGCTGAGGCCGTACATCTCTTGAGTCGCCGGTGTCTCTGAGTTGAAGCCGAGCGCTTCGGGGACCGACGTCTGCATCCGAAAGGCGAGTTCATACGCCTTGATCCGCGCCAGCAACGCGGGATCGTTCGGATACTCGATTGCTTTGAGTTGGTTCAATCGGCCAGCCAACTCAAAGTTGAGTTGTTGCTCATCAAGCGTCAGACCGTTAGCCGGCTTGCCGTAGTCGAGCGGGTTGTTGGGGTCGATCCGAATCGGCACGGCATCGTGGGCGGGTCCGAGGTAGTGGCCGTCTTTCGCGTTCCAGTATTCGCGGTTCCCCATCGAGATGAACTGCGGCAGATTGTCGTTCAGCGAACCCAAGCCGTAATGCACCCATGCGCCGAGCGTCGGGAATTCGCCATCGAGCATGTGGCGGCCGGAGTGGAATTGCGTCTGGGCTCCGTGATTGTCGTCGGTGGTCCACATCGAGCGGACGATGGCGATGTCGTCGATGCAGCTTCCGACATGCGGCACCCAGTCGCTCAGTTCGATGCCGCTCTCGCCGTACTTTCGAAATCCGACCTGCAACGGGAAAAGCTTCTGTCGCAGTTCAACATTGAACGCCACTTCACGTCGATTGAGCCGCTCGGGTTTTTGCGTGTCGGCATACGGAGTCTCGCTGATGGACTTCCCGGCGTACTTCGTCATCTCCGGCTTCGGATCGAATGATTCCGCGTGCGAAACTCCGCCGTTCATGAAGAGCCACACGACGCTCTTCGCCTTCGGAGTGACGTGCGCCTTCCCATTCGGCGGCTGCCATGCTTCCGGCTCGTTGGCCTTGAGGACACCGTCCTGAGCCAACATCGCTCCGAGCGCCAACCCAGTGAAGCCAAGTCCAACGTCGGCGAGGAATGCTCGACGCGGCGTTGCGGGACGGGGCATTGAGTTCTGGAGGAATGTCATAGGAACCTCGTTCCGAAGGGCCGAAAGTTCTTGGCCATGATAATCACAAGGATGTACAACGCACTTTGCGCAGACGCCACGCCCCCGGCCTTGCGCCGGGGGTTCAACGGCTTTTGCGCTACTGAAATCGATCGTGGCAAGTAGCGCAAAAGCCGTTGAACCCCTGGGACAAGCCCAGGGGCGTTTGCAAACTGCGTCGTGTGCCCCCGGCAACAAAACAAATCGGCCATCAGCCTATCATCTTTGCCGGCATTTTCGAGCTTTTGGTAGGAATTCGTCACGACAGGTTTAGCATCAAGAGTCCAAATCTCGTCAGGGGCATGATAGTCTTGATGCTCGACAGAAAAGTTCACCCTCGCCGCGTTTCGGCAAAGGATGTCCTGATGGCCGCAAAGAGTTTTGTCCGAACCGCGCGTTGTCTGATGGCCCTCGCGATGATTCCCTCGCTCGTCAGCAGTACGCTCGCGGCTGATGAACCGGTGGATTATCGGACGCAGATCAAGCCGGTGCTGCGCGAGCGGTGCTTCGCGTGTCACGGTGCGTTGAAACAGGAAGCCGGTCTGCGGCTCGATTCGGCGGCGCTCGCGATCAAAGGAGGCGAGTCGGGAGCGGCCATCAAGCCAGGGGATGTCGACGCGAGTCTGTTGCTCAAACGCGTCACCGAGACTGACGAGTCTATACGGATGCCTCCCGAAGGTGAGCCGCTCAAGCCCGAGCAGATCACCGCGCTGCGGAACTGGATCGCTCAAAACGCACAGGCTCCCGCCGATGAGCAACCAGAGCGTGACCCGCGCGATCATTGGGCGTTCAAGGCTCCGGTGCGGCCGGTGGTGCCGGACGTCAAATCTCAAATTTCAGATTCCAAATTTCCAATTCGCAATCCGATTGACGCCTTCATCGCGAAAGAGCACCGAGCGCGAGGACTCGTCCCGCAGCCGGCGGCCGAAAAGCGAGTCTGGTTGCGGCGCGTGTCGCTCGATTTGATCGGACTGCCGCCGACGATGGAAGAACTCGATGCGTTCGTGGCAGATCAATCACCTGAGGCGTTCGACAATGTCGTGACGCGGTTGCTCGACAGTCCTCAATATGGGCAACGCTGGGGTCGGCATTGGATGGATCTGTGGCGCTACAGCGATTGGTGGGGATTGGGAGCCGAGGTCCGCAATTCTCAGAAGCACATCTGGCACTGGCGCGACTGGATCATCGAGTCAGTCAACTCGGACAAAGGTTACGACCAAATGCTGCGTGAGATGCTTGCGGCCGATGAACTGTACCCGAATGACCTCGATCGTCTGCGAGCGACTGGATATCTCGCTCGGCAGTATTTCATCTTCAATCGCACGACTTGGATGGACGAGACGATCGAGCACACGGCCAAGGGGATGCTCGGCCTGACGTTCAATTGTGCGAAGTGTCACGACCACAAATACGACCCGCTCTCGCAGGTCGAGTACTACAAACTGCGAGCCATCTTCGAGCCGTATCAAGTCCGCACCGAGATGGTCTCCGGTCAGATCGACTTCGAGAAAGACGGCGTCCCGCGCGCGTTCGATGCACATCTCGACGTGCCGACTCACTTGCATGTCCGCGGCGATGATCGCAACCCGGACAAGACGCGCACGATGGTCCCGGCCGTCCCCGCGTTCTTGTTATCGGACGAGCTGAAGCTGGCGATCGAACCGATCGCGCTGCCGATCGAAGCCACGCATCCGGGCCTGCGCGAGTTCGTCGTCAAAACGCATCGACAAGCCGCCGAACAACAGATTGCAACCGCTCGCACCGCCGTCGAAGCCGCCAAGAAAAAACTCGTCGAAGCGGAGACCACCGCGAAAGAAATGGCTGCGAAAGCGGCCGCCGCGAAGCCCGATGCTCCGGCAAAAGACGAAGCAAAGCCCGCCGAGGGCGCGTCGGCCGATCTCCTTGTTCGCGATGATTTCTCGGCGGCGAAGCCCGAAGTCTGGGAGGCACTCACTGGCAAGTGGAGTTACGAGAACGGACGGCTCGTTCAATCTCAGACCGGAGCCAACCGCGCTGCGCTGCGACTGAAGCAAATGCCTCCTGCCGACTTTGAAGCCAAGTTGAAATACATCCCGACCGGCGGCGACATGTGGAAGTCGGTCGGACTTTCGTGTGATGTCACGGCCGAAGGAAACGAACTGCTCGCGTATGCCAGTTCGGTGGCTGGCGGACAGAAGTCACAGATCGCCTTCAAGCAAGGAGGCAACTACGTCTATCCGCCGAACGCTTCTCAGCCTCGGAAGGTGGACCTCAATCAGCCGCACGAAATCGTGCTCCGCGTGCGCGGAACGTTGCTCAACATGTCGGTCGACGGCGAGCACTCGATCGCGTTCCGACTGCCAACGAATCTGCCTCGGCAACGGGGCTTCATCGAACTGATCACGTTCGACGCGAAGGTCGAGTTCGTCGCGTTCGAACTGAAGGCTTTGGCGACCGACGTCAAACTCGTTGACGCCGAGACTCCAAAATCAGCACCCGTTGCGCCGGCAACGCTGCCGGTCGATCAAGCGCAACTCGGAGTGACGATCGCGGAGAAAGCGGTGAAGGCGGCGGAGAGTCAGCTTGCGTCGCTGGATGCGCGAGCGGCAGCGGACCGAGCCAAGGTAGGACGGGCACTCTTGCCCGTCTCTTCGCCCGAAACGGGACGGGCAGGAGTGCCCATCCTCCAACCGGAGGAGCAGCAAGCTGCGAAAGACCTCGCACTCGCCGCGTCCAAGTCCGAACGAGTCCTCGCCGCCGTTCGCGCTGAAGAAGAAGTGAGCCGCGCGGAACTCGCGCTGCTGCAAGCCGCTGCTGACAAGAAGCCCGAAGCCGAGAAGAAACTCGTCGCCGCGAAGACCGCGTTGGAAGCAGCCAACAAAGCGATCGACACACCGAGCGAGACCTACACACCGCTGCCGGGAGCGAAGAAAACCCAAGAGGACTACCAGAATCGCAACGCCGGTACGCCGTACCCGACAACGAGCACGGGTCGCCGCGCCGCCTTCGCGAAATGGCTGACCGATCCGCGTCATCCACTTCCCGCGCGAGTCGCCATCAATCACATTTGGACGCGGCACATGGGCAAGCCGCTGGTCCCGACCGTCTTCGACTTCGGCCGCAAAGGCACGCCGCCAACGCATCCCGAACTGCTCGATTGGCTGGCCGTGGAACTCATCGAGCACAACTGGAGTATGAAGCACATTCATCGCTTGATTGTGACCTCGCAGGTTTATCGCCTGTCGTCATCAAGTAGGATGGGCACTCTTGCCCGTCCCAATGCGGCAAGTGGCCCATCGAAAGCGGACGGGCA
>JAYVQJ010000788.1:0-5645 GCA_043777235.1 Planctomycetia bacterium | reverse complement strand
ACTCCCGCTTGAATGGCGTGTCGCCGCGTCATGGATCGAAAGCCCGCGCAGCCGATGTGATTGGGTTCGGAGTTGGTTGAAGTGCGTTGTGTCATGATTGAAACCTGTTGATCGTTGAGTGAAATCAGCCGGAACGCGCTAGCGCCTCGTCAAGACATGGATTTGGGGTTGGTTTGCCGACGGGAAATCTCAGTCGCGGAGCGACTGAGCTACGTAGGCGAGTCGCTCCGCGACTCGCATTCCAACTCCAACTGCAAGCTTTGACGAGGCACTAGCGTCCGGTTTGTTTTCGCGGTCCTGTTTTCCTCGAACCGGACGCTAGCGCGTTCCGGCTGATGACGTTTCACTTGTCGTCGGTCTTCCAGAAGCGGACGCCGCCGCTGGAATCGCCGCCGATGAGAGTCTTCGTATCGAACGAGATCGCTGCCGAGAGCGGTTGGCTCTCGGACAAACGAAAGGCTTTGCGTTCTGCCCCTTGAGCGTTCCAAAGTCGGATGGTGTGATCGCGACCGGCGGTCGAGAGATTGCCGTCGCGGTCAAAGCGAGCGGCAATCACGCCATTGGGAATTTTGCCATAAGCCCCCGCAGGCCGAGCGGGCGGATGGGCGTTCGGTTTCGTGACGACGGGGAAGCCGTCCACGGTGCTCCACCAGACGATCAGCCCGTCCTCGCCCGCTGACGCGAGCATCTTGGAATCGCTCCGCCAGTCGAGCGCTCGCACCGATGATTTGTGTTCATTGAGCGCCAGCAGCACGCGGCCGCTCTTCGCTTCCCACAGATGAATTCCGCCCGCGCGATCGGCGGTTGCGAGCTGCTCGCCGTTGGGACTGAAGGCCACGGCGGTTATCCAGTCGGTGTGCTTTTCGATCTTGTATTTCAATTGACCGTCCGTCGTGGAATAAACCTTGACCACCTTGCCCGATCCACCGAGCGCGACGAGTTGCTGATCCGAGCTGAGGTCCGCCGCCATCACGCTATCAACTTCATCGCCGATCACCGCGAGCCGCTTGCCGGTTTTGACCTCGAAGAGCACCACCTTGCCCGACTGCACCGGCCGACCGCCCGCAACCATGATCACTCCGCCATCGCGGCTGAAACGGATCACTTGCGGCACACCTTCAGGAAATGCGAGCCGACCTACTTCTTCTTGCGTCTCGACATTCATCAGCCGCACATGTTCTTGCCCCGCGACGGCGACGAGCGGAGCCCACGGACTGGCATCCATCGTCAACACGGCCAACGGCCGCAGAGTCTTCGGCAAACGAACCGCGGACAATTTCTCTGGCATCACCGCCGCCGCAGGCTTCGTCCCGACACCGACCGCCGGTTTGAAATTCAAATCGCGATTCGCGACCAACGACTTGCTGCTCGCCGTCTCCTTGAGTCCCGAGTCGATCCATTTCTGGATCAACGCGATCTGCTCTTTCGGAATCGGCGGCTTCTTCGGCGGCATCCGCGCCTCGTCATCGGGATCGGTGATCGCCTTGAACAATGCACTCTGACTGGCCCGCCCCGCGATCACCGCTTCGCCCCCGCTGCCCCCTTTGAGCACCGTCGCATAAGTTTGCAAATTGAGGTCCGCAGTCTTCTTGTCCTCGCCATGACACGCGAAGCAATGCTGACGGAAGATTGGCTTGATCTGGTTCTCGTAGGAAATCACTTCTTTCTCATCAGCCGCCGAAACGGACGCGGTGAGCATGAAAAAAACAACGAGCATTCTGAGCCGGAAAGTCATCATGTTGATCGAAATTGTCTCCGAAAAAGTTCTAAGAATGTATAGCAGATACTCGGCTCAAGGTCGCGGAATGGCACGAAGATGTGTTGGACCGGGTGTGACAAGAATTCCTGAACGGGATCAGCCGGCACGCGATAGCGTCCGGTTCGAGAACGACCAACCGGGGCTAGTGGTCCGACAATCTAGTTTTGATAGGTAGCCACACTCGCCAGAGTGTGGGCTTCCCACGTTCTGGCGAACGTGGCTACCTGTCATTTCAAAGTTGGTGAACCACTAGCACCCTGCGGCTAATGGCGATGTCAGAAATAGTTGTCACACCCGTTGGATCAAGTCACCGTTCAGCGACACGTCGTTGAACTCCGGTGCTTGGAGCTCTAAGTTCCGATTTCCGAGTGCGGGGGGATAGATCCAAATCAAAGTGTCCGTAACCGATGCCCTCGATCAACTTCCCGACACAAAACCAATCCACTTTTTCCGAGCGAGTACCTGTCGCCATGTTTTTGAAATCATCGTTCCTGTCAGGATGTGTCTTCTGTTTCTTGTCGATCGCCTTCGTTGGCATTTCAGCCAGCGCGGCGTTTTCCGAGGAGAACTCTCCCGAAAAGCCGGGAACGGAAGGCAACGGCGACATCGTCATCGGCCCCGATTACAAGATCGACCCCGATCTTACGGATCGGGGCAACCCCAAGGGGAAGTCCTTTGAGTTCTCGATGCGGCTGGCAGACAGCAAGATCTTTCGTGGCGACGATTCGACGCTCGATCCGAAGAAGCCCGTGCGTGAACGGCGGAAGATCTTTGTTTATGTACCAGCCGCCTACAAAGATGGGACCAAGGCACCCATTCTGGTAACGCTCGACGGGCCGAGTCACCTGAACCTCGTGCGTAACGCACTGGACAATCTGACGATCTCGAAGAACGCCGCCCGTAAGTTGCCGGCGTTCATCGTGATTGCGGTCGAAAATGGCGGCAACGATGGCAAGGGGAGCGAGCGTGGTCTCGAATATGACACGATGTCCGACCGCTTTTGCCGCTTCATCAACGACGAAGTGTTACCGGCGGTCCTGAACGATGCGGCGATCAAATCGGCCTATCCGAACATCGCCTTCACGGAGAACCCTTGGGGCAAGGCCGCGATGGGCTGCAGTTCGGGCGGTGCCGCGGCTCTCACGATGGGCTGGTTTCGTCCGGACTTGTTTCGTCGGTTGATCACCTACTCAGGCACGTTCGTCGATCAACAGGACGATGACGCGGCGGAAGAAGCGGCATACCCGCTTGGTGCCTGGGAATATCATTCCAGCATGAAGTTGATCGAAAACAGCGAGAAGAAACCGCTGCGCATCTTCACGCACGTCTCGGAGAACGACAATCGCGCGAACGATCCAGAAGAGACCTATCACAACTGGGTGATGGCGAACCAGCGCACTGCCGCAGCCCTCGCCGCCAAAGGCTATGACTATCGCTATGTGTTCAGTCGCGCCACTCGGCACTGTGATGGCAAAGTGTTCGAGCAAACGCTGGCGGACACGCTCGTTTGGATGTGGCGCGGATACGAAGTGACGAAGTAAGCAGGCCGTTGATCGTCCTTTTGGTGGCCATACATCCGTGACGCCGCAAACGGACACGCGTGAAGCACAAGTCGCCAACGGCCAGAACTCGACGTTGATGACGTTTCGTCACGCGAGCAAGATTGAGGACTTCAATCACCGTGCTCTGCACGTCATACCCTTGCTGTGTGCTGACACTGAACAATCACTGCAAAATCGCCTGCCGACACCGAAACACGCCCGCTCCGCAACACCAATCGGCTGAGTTGTCAGCTTCGCGAGACTTCAGTCCCGGTTGCCCGCCGATTTGAAATACCAGGCGATAGTCGTCACCGCGATTGTCTAACCAAGCCATCGTATTTCTCCCGCGAAGATTGTCGTTTGATCGTCAACCGACGCAGGGACAACACGAATGCAATGCGCTCCCCAAATTCCTCCCCATTCCACATTGAGGCAACAAAAAAGGACTTAGGGTGTTCGCCCTAAGTCCTTTCCTAACAGTGAGCAAGACAGGAATCGAACCTGCACTCCCGTGAGGGAACTAGGCCCTCAACCTAGCGCGTCTGCCAATTCCGCCACTTGCCCGGCAGTTGCTTGAAACGGTCAGTGGTTTGGAAACCGCAGCCCGTCGCAATGAGTGTGGCAGTATAGTCCGATGACTTCACGTCGCAAGTTTGCGAGTTCGTCGAGCGAAAGAATCGCGTGAATTGAAGTCTATTAGCGACTCGGCGCGGTGAAGGTTCGGGAGGACGGACGCATGTGTGTGAGCACTCTTGATTGCCATTAAGCGTCGAGAGTGGGACAACGAGCAGAGCTAATGCGCAGCGGCGGATCAGCTCTGATGTCGTTGCAATACTTCGTGTCATCGAGCGGAAAAATCAGGCGGATCGCTCGCAATTCAGCTGCTTGCGACCGTCCCAAACGATGGCTAACCTCCCCGTCCCTTTCGGCTGCGACAGCGACCGCAGCGATGTCTTTTGGTGAGGGGCGGCGGCTCTCCGATGTCTGATCCGAATCAACGAATTGTCATCACCGGCATCGGCTTGACGGCCCCAATCGGCAACGACTTGGTCGAGTACCGAGCGAACCTGTTGGCTGGCAAGTCAGGCGTCACCAAGTACGAAATCCGCTATATCGGCGAGACACTGGCCGGGGTTTGCAACTTCGATCCGCTGAAATACCAGAAGCGGAAAGACGTTCGCCGCGGAACACGAGCCGGCTCGATTGCGATTTACTGTGCGAACGAAGCGGTGCAGCACTGTGGCCTGTCTTGGCCCGATGTCCGCAAAGATCGAGTCGGCGTCTTCATCGGCATCACCGAGCACGGCAACGTCGAGACCGAAAACGAGATCTTCGAGATCTCGAAATTCAATTACGACACGAGCGTTTGGACCCATCACCACAATCCACGAACCGTTGCCAATAGCCCGGCCGGCGAGGTCACGCTCAGCCTCGGTATCACCGGACCGCATCTCTGTATCGGAGCCGCTTGTGCCGCTGGAAACGCAGGGCTGATTCAAGGGTTGCAAATGCTTCGCTTGGGCGAAGTCGATCTGGCGATCGCCGGCGGAGTCTCCGAAAGCATCCACACGTTTGGGATCTTCGCCGGCTTCAAGAGTCAGGGAGCACTCGCGACGAATGCCGAGCCGACGAAGGCCTCACGCCCGTTTGACCTCGATCGCAACGGTATCGTCGTTGCCGAGGGAGGCGGACTCGTCACGCTCGAACGCTTGCCGGATGCTCTGAAACGCGGAGCCAAGATTTATGGCGAGATCGTGGGCCATGCGATGAACTCGGACGCGACCGATTTCGTGCTTCCCGACCCGACTCGGCAAGCGGAGTGCATGAGACTCGCGCTGACTCGCGCCGGAGTCGGACCGGAAGTCATCGACATCGTCAGCAGTCACGCGACCGCGACCGAGCAAGGGGACATCGAAGAATCTCAAGCAATCCGAGCGGTCTTCGGCGACCGGATGAGCCTTGCGGTGAACAACACGAAGAGCTTCATCGGCCACGCGATGGGAGCGGCCGGGGCACTCGAACTTTTTGGGAATCTTCCCGCGTTTGACGACCATTTTGCCCACGCTACAATCAACCTCGACCGGCCGGACCCTCGTTGTGCGCTGCCGCAAATCGTGGCCAATTCGCCCAGAAAAATGGACCGCGTCGAGTACATCCTCAACCACTCGTTTGGCATGTTGGGAATCAATTCCGTCGTCATCGTGAAACGGTTTTCGGGAGAATGAGACGCATGAGCGCCGATCAAATTCGACAAGTCATTTTGAAAATTCTGAACCGGATCGCGCCGGACAATGATCTGGCGTTCCTCAAGGACGAAGTCCCGTTCCGCGAGCAGATGGAGCTCG
>JAYVQJ010000787.1:0-5649 GCA_043777235.1 Planctomycetia bacterium | reverse complement strand
TCGACCACACCCTACGACTAACAAACTAGCCAGCCGTAAGCCGACGAATCTTTCTGATCCCAATCATTCCCACGACACGACGACTTCGTCTCGTTTCGGCAGGTTCAGGCAGATGCGAGCGACGTCTTCGTCGTGAACCCACTCGCCGGATTCGAGATCGAGCGGGCGAACGATTTGTTTCAGCGGGATCGGGTGCGATCGCGACTTCGCGGAGCCGACGGTCTTCGCATGTATCTGGCTGCTCGCGGGAAGTTCGATCTCGAACGTGAACTCCGGGCACGCAAACGGGCTGCTCAGGACGACCGATTCCCCTTTGCGCTCGATGCGAGTCAGAGCCTTCGCGGCCCAGTAGCGCGAGATTTCGCTGAGCTTCATCCAATGCAGATTGTCATAGCGGCGGTGCAGGCGACGGACGACGTCTTGGAAGATTGCGAAGCCCGTCTCGTCGCCGTTGAAATACAGACCGGGCCAATGACAGACCATGATGGCCGGCTCGTCACCACGCTCGATGACATCGACCATGCGGCCGGTTTCGAGGTCTTCGGAAATGAATTGATCGACGGTGCCGGGAGTCAGTCCGTCCCAACCGCCGAACCAATCGCCGGTGCAGCCGATGATCGACACGCAACACTTCGGATCGTTAGTGGCCAGTCCGCTCGCATACTCGACGCGCGGGGCGACACTTTCCTCACCGGTGAAGAGATGCCGGAAGTAATGCGGGATCTCCGCCTTGAAGACGTCTTGCACGGCCATCATCGTCCCGCGTGAGAGTGCGTCGCGAACCTTATTACCGAAGGCGCCCGGTGTCGTGATCCCTTCGCACGGCAGGCCGACGTTCTTGAGGATACGGAGCGAGTAGGCGATGTACTCGGCGAGTTGATCGGCATTCTTGCCGATGCTGAAGCCGGTGTTCTCCAGGAACTCTTCGGTGTGATCGGGATACGGCTTGTCCGTTTTGATGTTGATCGCAAATGTGTGAGTAGCCATCTCCGGGTGGATGTCCCAATCGACGGTCATGAACTCGCGCACGAGCTTCAGACTCTCCTCAAGCTGCTGCTTCGACCAATCGGGGAGCTTCTGGTCGATGCGACCGATGCAGGCGGGATACGGCACGATGCTGTACTTCCCTTTGACTCCGTGCTCGCGAGACCACTCGCCGAACTTGCGGACGAACGAATCGGGAATCTCTTTCGGCAGCTTGGCCCAGTCTTGGCGATAACGATCGGGATAGACCTCGGCGAAATGCGGGATGCCAAAGTAGGCGAGATTCGCGAGACAAGTGGAATCGTCGATGATGAAGCTGATGGGAACTCGGCCGCGCGGCGTGACGATCTTCACGTCATCGGACTGCTTCGGCCGCTCGCCGCGATCCTGAGCGAACAGCGGCACTTGACCGAGATACGGAATCGTCGACGTCAACAACCCGGCAGCACCGGCTCGCAGCAGATCGCGACGCGAAAGAGTTCTGTCCAACATGATGAGGCTCCCGAAAGGTTCGGCCGATATGGTATCGTAGTCGCCGCAATTTGCAGTTCCAGGAGGAAGACATGTCGCCGATCCAATCAACGCTGACCGAATTGACTCGCCGCGCGTTCCTTGGCCGATCCGTCGGCGGCCTCGGCAGCTTGGCTCTTGCGTCGTTGTTGGCGGGGTCGCGAACGGCTCACGCTGAGACCGGATCGCCGATGCAGCGGCCGACGGCGAAGTCCGTGATTTGCCTCTTTCAACATGGTGGTCCTAGTCAAATGGACCTGTTCGATCCAAAACCGGCTCTGCAGAAGTTTCATGGCAAACCGTACCCGGCGGGACCGCTCGAAACGCATTTCGATAAGCAGCAAGGAAACGTGCTCGGCTCGCCGTATCGGTTCCGCAACTGTGGCGAGTGCGGCATGGTGCTGTCCGAATTGTTGCCGCACACGGCGCGGATCGCGGACGACATCACGCTGGTTCGCTCAATGAGCACCGAGTCGGTCGATCACGAATCGGCGTTGCGACTGATTCACAGCGGCAAGTTTTTGTCCGGCTTGCCGACGATCGGAGCCTGGACGATCTACGCGCTCGGGACCGAGAACGAAAACCTGCCGGCGTATGTCGTGCTGTCCGATCCTGGCGGTCTTCCAGTTGATGGCGAAAAGAATTGGACGAGCGGTTGGTTGCCGGCAGTTTACCAAGGGACAGTGTTCCGATCGGGCAAGTCACCGGTGTTGAATCTGCAAACGCCGGACGGTGTCTCGCCGCAGGCTCGGAAGAATCAACTGCGGTTCCTCGACGAGTTGAACCGAACGCATCTCAAGCGTCACCCAGAGAACACCGACCTCGCGGCTCGCATCGCGAACTTCGAGACCGCTTCGCGAATGCAACTGGCGGTTCCCGACGTGCTCGATCTGTCGCAAGAGACCGAAGCGACGCAGAAGATGTACGGCCTCGACAATCCGACGACGCAGGAGTACGGGACACGTTGCTTGATCGCTCGGCGGTTGATCGAGCGCGGCGTGCGATTCGTGCAGCTCTTCATGGCCGGGCAGCCGTGGGACACGCACAGTAAAAATGCCGAGAGCTTGAAAGGGCTGACCGCTCGCACCGATCAGCCGAGCGCGGCGCTGGTCCAAGATTTGAAGCAGCGCGGATTGCTCGACGAAACGATCGTGATGTGGACGGGCGAATTCGGTCGCTTGCCGGTCTCGCAAGGAGCCGACGGCCGCGACCACAACCGCCGAGCGTTTTCGTTGTGGCTCGCCGGCGGAGGGTTCCGTGGCGGCTACGTTCACGGCGCGACCGACGATTTCAGTTACGAGTCGGTCGAGAAAGTCGTCAACGTCCACGACCTGCATGCGACGTTGTTTCACACGCTGGGCCTTGAACACGAATCGGTGACATTCCCGCACGAAGGCCGCGAGGCGAGTTTGACTGACGCGGAAGTCACGCACGCAAAGATCGTCAGCGAGTTACTGGCGTGAGTTCGTCGAGCACACTCAGGTTTGGCGTTACTTTGTCTTAGGCGAGCGGCAAGTGAGTTCATCCCGTAGACCGGACGCCTACGTCCGGTCGGTCTCGAAACGACCGGACGTAGGCGTCCGGTCTACGGTAGATTCTCATCTGCCGCTCGCCTTAACCTCGCAGTCCCACGCGGTCGGGTGTGGGTTTATCGCCGAGGACAATGTTGCTCGCTGCGCGGGAAACAGATTCTTGTGATGTGATCGACCGTCGTGACAAAGGCTTCTGATGGATGCTCGCCAACAATCGAACGACAGCCTCACTGGGACGACCGACGCCTCCGGTCGGGTGTCGGTGGGTGACGTCTTGCCGGACTTGTTCGAGGCGAGCGTTGATCGGCATCGCGAGCGAACCGCGATTGAGTGTGCCGGCGAATCGCTGACTTTTGCCTTGCTCGACGCGGCGGCGAATCGCTGGGCGAATTGGCTACGGCAACGAGGCGTGCGACGTGGGATGCGGGTCGCGTTTTGGTTGCCTCGGTCGATTGAAGTTCATGCGGTGTTGCTCGGCGTACTGAAGTCCGGGGCGGCGTATGTGCCGCTCGATCCGGAGTACCCGCCGGATCGTGTGCAGTTCATTTTGGAGAACTCCGGCGCGACAGCGTTGATCACGACCGAGCACTTGGCGGCGGGGCTTCCCGAATTCAAATCAAACGTTTCGTTGCACATTGTCGAACGAGTGCGAAGCGATGTCGCCGTGCAGTCGGACGTGCGGTTGACTCGCGTAGAGACGGAACTGACGGCCGACGACGAGGCCTACGTCATCTACACGTCGGGTTCGACGGGGCGGCCGAAGGGAGTGCAAATTTCGCATCGCAACGTCGTGCATCTCGTGCGAGTCGAGGGGGATTTGTTTCACGTCCGCGAAGACGACCGAGTCTTTCAAGGGTTTTCGTTGGCGTTCGATGCGTCGGTCGAAGAGGTTTGGTTGGCGTATCACTCCGGCGGAACGTTGGTGGTCGGTACGCCGGAGATGATTCGATCCGGGCCGGAGTTGCCGAAGCTCTTGGAAGAAGCTCGCATCTCGATTCTGTCGTGCGTTCCGACGTTGTTGTTGATGATGGGGGATGACGTCCCGACCGTTCGGTTGTTAATCGTCGGCGGTGAGGCTTGTCCGGCTCAGTTGATTCAGAAGTGGGCGAACGGCTCGCGGCAGATGTTCAACACGTATGGCCCGACTGAGGCGACTGTGATCGCGACTTGGACTGAGTGTCATCGGGACCAGCCAGTGACGATCGGCCGCGCGCTTCCTGGATACTCGGCAGTGATCGTGGACGATCAGATGCGAGCGGTCGCGACGAGGCAGGAAGGGGAATTGCTGCTCGGCGGGATTGGGTTGTCGAGCGGCTATGTCGGACTGCCGGAGTTGACTCGCGAGAAGTTCATCCGCGATCCGTTTGCGACGAACGACAGCGACGACTCGCGGCTGTATCGCACCGGTGATCTGTGTCGCTTCAACGAGGACGGGGACATCGAGTTTCTCGGCCGCATCGACGGGCAGGTGAAGCTGCGTGGCTATCGGGTCGAGTTGTCCGAGATCGAAGCGGTTCTTGTCGAACACAAATCGGTGCGTGCCGCGGCGGTGACGGTGCGAGAGGACGTGCCGGGGGTGAAGCAGTTGATCGCGTATGTCGTCCCGCGCGACGGATCGGTCGTCGACGAAGATGTGTTGAAGGAGTTCGCTCGTAAGCGACTGCCGACGTACATGGTCCCAGCAATTGTCGAGACGTTGGCCGAGTTGCCAACGCTTTCGAGCGGCAAGGTCGATCGTCGCAGTCTTCCCGCACCGCGACCGCGCGAAGCGGCGGCAGTGAATGATGCAGGAGTCACGCCGACCGAGGCGGCGTTGCTCGAAGTTTGGCGACGACTGTTTGCTCCGCAGCCGGTGTCGGTGACGGACAATTTCTTTTTGGATCTCGGCGGTGATTCAGTCTCGGCGGCCGGGATGATTTCGGAACTGCGAACGCGGAGCGAATTTCGTGAAGCGTCGATGTTTGAAATCTACTTGCATCCGACGATCCGCGACCTTGCACCGCGTTTGAGTGGCAGCACGGTTCGGGAGGGCAACGCTCACGTCGAGCCGTCATCCGAGGCTGCGGCTCGGCAGGAGTCGCTCCCTCACGAATCTCAGCCGCTCACGTCGTCGTTCAAGTTTGCGGTCTGCGGAGCGGCTCAAGTGCTCGGCTTGTACTTCGTGATGGGGTTGGCCGGGACGCAGTGGTTGGCTCCTTATTTGACGTACTCGTACTTGCACGACAGCGAATACACGGTGCTTGAGTCGCTGGCCGGAGCGGTCGGAGCGTTGGTGACGCTGTATCCGATGTTGGTGGTGTTGGTCGTCGTGTTGAAGTGGCTGCTGCTCGGTCGCATTCGTGCGGGGAGTTATCCGCTGTGGGGCTCGTTCTACTTCCGTTGGTGGTTGGTGCGGTCGGTCGAGTCGGTGATTCCGATCAACTATCTGGTCGGCACGCCGCTGTTGAATTTCTATTGCCGCATGATGGGGGCGAGAATTGGCCGGGCCGTACATTTGGGAAGCGAGAGTTTCGGCACATATGACTTGATGAGTGTCGGGGACGCGACGGCGATCAGCGTAAACTCGACGATGCTGGGGTATTCGGTGTCGGACGGGCATCTGCATTTCGGCTCGATCACGATT
>JAYVQJ010000786.1:0-5651 GCA_043777235.1 Planctomycetia bacterium | reverse complement strand
CGTCTGCGAACCGATCAAGGTGGCCCCGCAATTCTCTTCGATCACGTGCGCGGGCAGACGACTTCGGTTGTCACGAATCTTCTGGGCAGCCCGCGCCGGCTGTCGGCCACGTTTGGCGTTTCGTCGCTCGATGGATTGTCGCGCCGCATCGAGGATTGGTTGTCAATCTCGTTGCCGCATGGAGTACTCGACACTTGGAAGCTGCTGCCACGTTTGGCCGAGTTGTCACAGTGGCCGCCGACGATCGTGAAGACCGGACTTTGTCAGCAAGTCGTGAAATTGGGGCGCGATGTGAATCTCGCTGAGTTGCCCGCACCAACGATGTGGCCGGGCGACGCCGCACCGACAATCACTTGGGGGCAGTTGCACACACAGTCGCCGAAAGACGAGTCAGCGGCGACTCAATCCGGGAACGCCCCGCGCCGGCTTGTTTCCGTCGTGCCGCTTGAGGTGCGCGGTCGAGACGGCTTGCTGATTCACGGCGATGAGACGTCTGAATTGTGGTCGTTGCTGACCGAGTACGCTTCACGCGGACAACAGATGCCGGTCGCTGTGGTGCTGGGCGGTGATCCGATCACGTCGGTGGCATCGTGGGCTCCGTTGCCAGGACGAACCGATCCGCTTGTCTTCGCTGGCTTCTTGAGAAATCAACCGGTTGAGCTGGTTGCGGCTCGATCCGTGCCGCTGACGGTTCCTGCGGCGGCAGAGATCGTCATCGAAGGCTTCGTCGATCCGCAGGCAGCGTTCGAATCGGCCGGACCGATCAGTCGCGAGACCGGATTCTTCGGGCCGAGCGAATCGCTGCCATTGATGCGAGTCACGGCGATCACGCATCGTGCGAACCCCGTTTTTCCGGCGATGATTCCAGGGCCGGCTCCGGCGGAAAGTCACTGGCTGGATCGAGCGTGTGAGCGATTGTTACTGCCGCTTGCTCGGCTGTGGATCCCGGAATTGGTCGATTGGCGCTGGCCGTTCGCGGGAGCCTCGCGGCACGTTCTGTTTGCCAGCGTTCACAAGACCTACGCGCAGCAAACTCGCAAGGTGATGCACGCGCTGTGGTCACTGCCGCGCGCTGCGACGGCGAAGATGCTGGTCGTTGTTGATGACGATATTGATGTGCAAGACGAGAACGCCGTCTGGTCGAGCGTCGCGGCTCACTCCGATCCGGCTCGCGATTTGATTTTGTGGGACGGTCCCGCCGATCCGCTGGATCATGCGACCGCGATTCGCGGTGTTGGACGAAAGCTCGGCATTGATGCGACTCGCAAGTTGCCGAGCGAGTCGGGAACATCGCGGATCGCTCAGCCGTTGCGCTGGACGGCGGAGATCGAGCAACGACTGAATGCGCGATGGCCGGAGTTTGGGCTGTGAAGCGGCGCGAATGATTGCGGTCCTGGATGTGGTTACTGGTTGAGACACTGGCACGTTGAAAACGTGCCCCACGATTTGGAAGCGGCAGCATGACGGTCGATAAATCAGAGGGGCGCGTTCGCCGGATGTTCGGTGAGATTTCGGCGCGCTACGACTTCCTGAATCACTTGCTGTCGGGCGGCACCGACATTTATTGGCGCTGGCGAGCAGTGCGGTTGGCTCGGCCGACGGGAGCGGCTCCGGTGCTCGACGTCTGCACGGGAACGGGAGACCTCGCACTGGCGTATTGGCGAGCAAGCGGCCGGCGCGTGTCAGTGATTGGTTCGGACTTCACGCACGAGATGCTGACGATTGCTCGCGAGAAGTGGTCGCGGGTGAGAGGCGTCGCGAGCGCAGAACAAATGCAGTTCGTCGAAGCGGACACTCAGCATCTGCCGTTTGGGGACGATCAATTTCAAATCGTGTCGGTCGCGTTTGGACTGCGAAACGTGACGCGGACGGATGTTGGATTGCGTGAGATGACTCGTGTCTGTCAGCCGGGTGGCAAGGTGGTCGTTTTGGAGTTCTCGACGCCGACCAATCGGCTCTTCCGAGCGATCTATCTCTGGTACTTCCGCAACGTATTGCCGAGGATCGGGCAAGTGCTGATGCGAAATCAACAGGCGGCGTACAACTACTTGCCGCAGTCCGTCAATGAGTTCCCTCAAGGCGAATCGTTGGCGGAATTGATGCGGCAAGCAGGACTGCACAACGTCATCTGGAGGCCGCTGACATTCGGCATCGCGACGATTTATCTCGGAGAAAAGCCATGACGACCGGCTCGGAACCAAAACCGAAAACTCCTGAATTGGTCGTGGCAATCACTGGCGCGAGCGGCGCGATTTACGCGACTCGACTGTTGCAGGTGTTGGTGGGTGCCGGCCGGCGTGTGCATGTCACGATCAGCCCATCGGGGGCCGAGGTGCTCGATCACGAGTTGGGCATTCGCGTGGACCTCATGAAATTTGATCCGCAACGATTGCTCGTCAACGATTCGGTCCTGAGTGGCGACAGTCAGATCAATCCATTGCTACCGGAAGAGGGTGCGGCGATCAGTTCGATCTATGAAGATGGTCCGCAAGGAGAGTTGATCTATCATCACTTCCAAGATTTTCGAGCGGGTATCGCCAGCGGTTCATTCCCGACCGGCGGCATGGTCGTTTGCCCGTGCTCGATGGGGACGCTTGCGAGCATCGCTAGCGGACAATCGACGAATTTGATTCAGCGCGCGGCGGATGTGCATCTGAAGGAACGCCGCAAGCTGATCGTCGTCCCGCGCGAGACACCGCTCGGCAGCATCCAGCTTGAAAACATGAAACGCCTCGCGGATGCCGGAGCGGTGATCCTGCCGGCGATGCCGGGGTTCTATCACGGCCCGACGGCGATACTCGATCTGGTTGATTTCGTCGTCGGCCGAATTTGTGATCAGCTCGGAGTGTCGCATCGATTATTCAAACGCTGGGGCGAGAAGTGATTTACGTTACCAGCACGAATGTCGCAGTCACGAAAAGCTAAGTAGACCCGCAGAGAAAAGTAGGCGAGTCACTCCGTGACTCGAAGATTCCAGTCACGGAGTGACTGGTCTACTTAGTCGCGATTCAAACCGAGGCTGCCGCATGACCGAAACGTTTTCGCCAACTCGACGCCAGTTGCTGCGAGCTTCCGCCAGTGGCGGATTGGGTTTGTCGTTGTCGAGTTTGTGGCGTGCTCAATCGGCGTTGGCCGAGACGAATAAGACAACCGGCACCGCGAAGATCAAAGCCTGCGTGGTCGTCTTTTATTACGGAGGTCCTAGTCACCTCGACACGTACGATTTGAAGCCAAACGCTCCGGCCGATGTGCGTGGCGAGTTTCAACCGATCGCGTCGTCAGCACCGGGCGTCATGGTTTCCGAGCATCTGCCGCAGATGGCGAAGGTGATGCACAAGGTCGCGGTCGTGCGGAGTGTGAATCATCAGAATCGGCTGCACGATTCGGCTTCGACCGAGATGCTGACCGGTCGGCAATCGCCGCAAGGGGACCGCGAAGAGTTCGCTCCGATTCCGCAGTTCTATCCGTGCGTCGGAGCGACCTGCAGTTACCTGTGGCGCGAGCGCGGACTGGATGTGCCGCACGCCGCGTTGCCGTTCATGTTTCACAATGTCGTTGATGTGCCATGTCAGGGTGGCGGCTTTCTCGGTTCGGCGTTTGATCCATTACAGATCGCGGTCGATGTCGAAAAGCGAGCGTATCGAGCCGGCTCGCTTGTGCCTCCCGACGGCCGGACGTTTGCGAGCGTCGGTGATCGACGGCGGTTGCTGAGCGTTCTCGAACGTGAACTGACGGCGACGAACTCCGCCGAGAAGCAGTGGCGATCGTTCTACGACAAGGCGTTTTCGTTGCTCGGTTCCGAGACGCTGCGGCGATCGCTCGACCTGTCGGCCGAATCGCAAGCGACTCGCGATCGCTACGGATTCAAACCATTCGAGGCAGTGAACGGTGACATGAGCCAATCGGCGACGGCGGAGGGACGCCCGATGCGCGGACAAAGCTTGCTCGTCGCGCGAAGACTCGTCGAGGCGGGTGTGCCGTTCGTCAACGTCTTCGACTTCCGGCAGCAAGGACAGAACTGGGACTCGCACGCCAATAACTTTTTCCATCACAAGCATTACTTGATGCCTCAGATGGATCAGAGCTTGTCGGCACTCATCGAGGATTTGGACCAGCGCGGGTTGCTCGATTCGACATTAGTCGTCGCGATGGGAGAGTTCGGCCGCACTCCGCGGATCAATGCGAACGCCGGCCGAGATCACTGGCCCGATTGTTACTCGGTGCTGCTGGCCGGCGGTGGAGTCAAAGGGGGATTCGTGTACGGTTCGAGCGACAAGCTTGGAATGTATCCCGAAACGAATCCGGTCAAACCCGCTGATCTCACGGCGACGATCTTCAACCGCTTCGGCATCGATCCGATGACCGAGATTCACGACACAACCGGCCGCCCGCATCGCATCTCGGACGGGCAGCCGATCCGCGAATTGTTCGCGACGTGAACGTAGCCGTCACCGCTCCGCGTGACGAGCCGAACGCTTTGCCGGGCTTCTGAACTTGTTCAGCGCCGAGACACGATCGGCTCGTCACGCGGGAGCGTGACGGCTACGTTGAGGCGTCGCTTCGCGACAGCTTCGCCGCCACAAAAATCGCTTCGATCATTCCGCTGGGGTCAGCCGGTTGTCGCCACGCGATGTCGAAGGCGGTGCCGTGGCTGGGACTGGTGCGGACGATCGGCAGGCCGAGCGTCGCGTTCACGGCCGACTGAAAGCCGATCAGTTTGAAAGCGATGTGACCTTGGTCGTGATACATCGCGACGACAGCGTCGAACTCGCCGGCAGCGGCTCGTCGAAAGAGCGTGTCGGCCGGCAATGGGCCAGTGACGTTGATGTGGCCACGACCAAGCACGGCTTGCACAGCGGGAGTAATGATCCGCGATTCTTCGTCGCCGAAGATCCCCTCTTCGCCGGCGTGCGGGTTGAGAGCACAGACGGCGACGCGCGGACTCGGACAACCGACACGACGCAGGAAGCCGTCGATGAGTTCGATCTTCTCCGCGATGCCCGCCGTCGTGAGTAGGTCAGGCACGCTGCGGATCGACGTATGCAGCGTGACGTGAACGACGCCCAGTCCGTGTGGTAACTTCACGGCCCCGCCGCCCGGCAAGAACAGCATCATTCCGAAGTCGCGCACGCCGCAAACTTCGGCGAGGATTTCCGTGTGGCCGGGATACGTCAGTCCGGCCAGATGCAGCGCGGCTTTGCTGAGCGGCGCGGTCGTAATCGCATCGACTTGTTTCGCCAATGCGGCCTTCGCAGCAGCGACGAGGTATTCGTAAGCGGCTCGGCCAGCGCGAGCATCGTTGTGGCCCGGTGGAACTTCGAGGACGTCTTGCGGCGCGCTCGGCGGATTCCAACAAGCGATCTTGCCGAGTGACGGCAAGTCCTCCGGCTGCACGACCTCCGCAATGACGAGGGCGAGTCCAGCATGCGCAATCGCTCGTCGAGCGAGATCAGGATGTCCCACAATGATCGGCCGGCACGCGGCGGCGACTCGCGAATCGGCACAGGCTCGCACGACGACTTCAGGGCCGATGCCTGCGACATCGCCGAGCGTCAGAGCAATCGTGGGTAAGGCGGTCATGATCGTGGGGCACGTTTTCAACGTGCCCGTTCCAAATGCTGGTCAATGGTCGGGCACGTTGAAAACGTGCC
>JAYVQJ010000785.1:0-5658 GCA_043777235.1 Planctomycetia bacterium | reverse complement strand
TTGCTCCGCGTCGAGGCCATCAACGGCAAAGACCCCAACGAAGTCTTGCAGCGAGTCAGCTTCGACGACCTCACGCCGCTGCACCCGAACAAACGGCTCAAGCTGGCTCATGATCCCGATGACCTCAGCACGCGCATCGTGGACCTGATCGCTCCGATCGGCATGGGCCAGCGAGCGTTGATCGTGTCACCTCCGCGAGCCGGCAAAACCATCCTGCTGAAGAAGCTGGCCAAGGCGGTCGTCACGAATCACCCGGACGCTTACGTCATCGTGTTGCTGATCGACGAACGCCCGGAAGAAGTCACCGACATGGAACGCGAAGTCCGCGGCCCGACCTGCGAGGTCATCAGCAGCACCTTCGACGAAGCCACCAGCCGCCACGTCCAAGTCGCCGACATGGTCATCGAAAAAGCCAAACGCATGGTCGAGTACGGCCAAGACGTCGTGATCTTCCTGGACTCGATTACGCGCCTGGCTCGCGCGTGGAACAACGAGATGCCGAACAGTGGAAAAATCCTGTCGGGCGGCGTCGATTCCAATGCTCTGCAAAACCCGAAACGCTTTTTCGGAGCCGCTCGCAACATCGAAGACGGCGGCAGCCTGACGATCATCGCCACCGCCCTGATCGACACCGGCAGCCGCATGGACGACGTCATCTTTGAAGAGTTCAAAGGGACGGGAAACACGGAACTGGTTCTCGATCGTCGTCTGGTCGAAAAGCGCATCTGGCCCGCCATCGACGTCAATAAGTCCGGCACTCGCCGCGAAGAATTGTTGCTGAGCGAAGAAGAACTCCGCCGCATGTGGATTCTGCGAAGAGTCCTCAACGACATGAGCCCCGCCGAAGCGATGGACCTCTTGGTGAACCGAATGCGAAAGACGAAGACCAACGAAGAGTTTTTGATGGCGATGAATTTGAGCTAATTTGGAGTGCGGCGATTCATCGCCGCTTTGGATGTTTTCTCGAAGGTCATTCCATGTCAGTTCCAAACGCCAACACAGTCAATCCATCGAAGCTCAAATTGCGTCCGAGCGATCTGTGGCCAACGTGGCTCATGGTGGGTTATGGAGTCGTCATGGTTTTGCTGGCCCTCGTCGGGGTTTTGACGAAACGCTCTGCCACCGAGATTGGCACCATGATGGCGTTGAATTGGCAGCCAGTCGGTTGGTTTCTCTTGATCTCCATTCACCTGGGGCAGCAAGTCCGAATTGCCAAACTCGAACAACGTCTTGCCGATTTGGAGTTGGGGCAGAAATCCTAAATACACATAAGCCAAGAACCAAAAGCGGGACTGACGCCCGCACCCCCAAGTACATTCGCCCCGCAAAACACGAAACACAAAATACCAACCCGCACCATGCCCACCACCATCGAATCTAACCTGCTCATCGGCGACGAACGCGACCACTTCGCGATCATCGTGTCGCGATTCAACGACCTCGTCACGCGGCGGCTGCTTGACGGAGCACTCGAAACTTTCCGCCGTCACGGAGCCAAAGACGAACAACTTACCGTCGTCTGGGCTCCCGGCGCGTTCGAGCTACCGCAACTCGCGCAGCACCTTGCGAGCAGCAAAAAGTTTGCCGCCGTCATCGCCCTCGGAGCCGTCATCCAAGGCGAGACGACTCACCACGACTACATCAACCACCAAGTCGCCGCCGGCCTGATGCGCACCGCTCAAGAGACCGGCGTGCCGGTCCTCTTCGGAGTCCTCACCTGCGAGAACCTCGACCAAGCCCTCAATCGAGCCGGCGGCAAAGCCGGCAACAAAGGGACCGAGGCGGCGCTCGCGGCGATTGAAATGGTCAATACGTTGAAGCTATTGAAGCAAGTGGGCGTCTGAGCCAGAGGCCCGAAATCCAAGGAGGAAGTGGCAATGCCAGCGATCAGTTTGAAGGCACATTTTGACGGTCGTCAGATTCAACTCGATGAACCATTCGAGTTGCCGCGTGATGCGTCACTGCTCGTGACGGTGTTGTCGCCATCCCCATCAGAGCATGGGCGTCAGGCGTGGTCTGCGTTGAGTGCGGCTGGATTAGCGGCGGCTTACGGCAGCGATGAGCCGGATTACTCGGATGTGGTGGTGACGGAGCGCCGAGCGAAAGTCGCGACAAGAAGTAAGAAGCGAACAAAGAGCACACCACGAATTCAAAACGCAAGGAGAGTCAGAACATGAAGGACGGTGATGTGGTCATCGCCCGATTGCCGCAACAAGACGGGACGACCAAAGATCGTCCCGCACTGTGCCTACGTCGCATCCCGCCGTTCGATGACTTGCTCGTCTGCGGCATTAGCACACAACTCCAACAACTCGCCCCCGAATTAGACGAAACGATGACACCCACCGATCCAGATTTCCGAACTGCGAAACTCAAAGAACCGTCGCTGATTCGACTGGGCTATCTCGCCGTCCTACCAGCATCGACTTTTCGAGGCCGCCTGGGCAGCATTTCCGCCGCTCGCTTGAAGCGGCTGCGAGGCCGGCTGAGTGATTTCCTCAAACCTTCACCGACAATCACGAAACCAAGGTAGCCATCCTTCGAGTTTCGGATTTCGAGTTTCGGATTTTCAAAACATGTCCACATCCCGCCGTACCCGTGCTCGCGAAATTGCGATGCAGATGCTGTATCAAACCGATCTCAACCCGGACGCTTCGGTCGAAACGATCCGCAGCATGATCGCCGAGGAGCTCCGCGAGCCGGGCCTGCAAGAATTCGCTTGGAGCCTGTTCTCCGGCGTGAAAGAATGGCGAGCACAAATCGACCGCCACCTCGAAGAGACCGCCGCGAACTGGCAGCTTTCTCGCATGGCTCCGACCGACCGCAACATCTTGCGAGTCGGCGCGTACGAGTTGCTGCACACCGACACGCCTCACCGAGTCGTCATCGATGAAGCGATCGAAATGGCCAAGAAGTTCGGCTCGATGCAGTCCTTCCAATTCGTCAACGGCATTCTCGATCGGCTGATCCCGGAGGAGAAACGAGGCACACCGACTTCGGCCGCGAGTGATTGACTCACCGATCGCGAGAATGTTCGCGCGGGGCGGCGGCTCTATAATCGGGCGGACGATCGCACGCGAGCCGCGTGCTCCACGAGGAATTCATCATGCCTGCCACGTTGCCGATTTTGGGACAAGCTCCCGCCGTCGAGGAAGACCCGCTCGATTTGATGGATGAGATTGAGCGACTCAAGAAAGAAAAAGACGCGACGATCCTCGCTCACTTTTATGTGGACGGGGACATTCAAGACGTCGCCGACTTCACCGGCGACAGTCTCAAGCTGGCGCGAGACGCGACGAAGGTGACGACCTCGACGATCGTCTTCAGCGGCGTCCACTTCATGGCCGAGACGGCCAAGATGCTCAACCCGTCGAAGCGCGTCTTGCTGCCGGACATGCTGGCGGGATGCTCGCTGGCGGACAGTTGTCAGCCGGAGGAGTTGGCGAAATTCCAACAGAAGCTGCGGGCCGAAGGGCGGGACTTCGAGACGGTCGCATACATCAACACGTCGGCGGGGGTGAAGAGCCTCGTTGATTGGATCGTCACCAGCGGGAATGCTCGCGAGATCATCGACCGCGTGCCGGCCGACAAAGAAATCCTGTTCGTGCCGGATCAGCACCTCGGCCGGTATCTGTCGGAAGTGTCTGGGCGAAAAATGATTCTCTGGCCGGGCTCGTGCATGGTTCACGAAGTCTTCAGCATCACCGACATGCTGCGAGCCAAACGAAACAATCCCGGTAGCCGCATCATTGCTCATCCGGAATGTCCGGTGAACATTCTCGAACACGCCGACTTCATCGGTGGCACCGAGGCAATGCGAAAACACGTCTCGTCGATTGCGGAGCCGCAGACGTTTCTCGTCGCGACCGAAGCGAACATGATCCACCCGCTGCAAAAGATCGCGCCGCAACACACCTACGTCCCGATCCCCGGCCTGATGGAATCCAGCGGCGAGACCTGTGCCTGCAATCGCTGCCCGCACATGGCTCGCAACACGCTGCAAAAAGTCCGCGACTGCCTGCGCGACGGCCGGCCGGAGATCGAATGGAACCCGTGCTTCGACAAGGCGCGAGCGGTCGTTGAGAAGAGTTTGCTGAAGTGAGTTTTGTAGATTGGACGCCCACGTCCGATCGCTTCTCGAAAACAGCTCGGACGTGGGCGTCCAAGCTTCGGGTTGGGGTCGTCCATGTCGTTGTCGATTCGCGTCATGTTGTTGGTCATCGCCTCGTGGTCGATATGCTTTGCTGATGATCGACCGATTGCTCACTGGCCGTTGCGGCGAGATTTGAAAGACGTCGGGCCACACGGTCTGCGTGCTCGGCCGCATGGCGGCGAGTTGTTGATGGTCTCAGCGGAGCATGGTGTGCAACTCGACGGAGTTGACGATTGGCTGGAGGTGCCGGTTCATGATGCGCTGCGGCTTGGAACGAGCGATTTCACCGTCTCGTTGTGGCTGCACACTCGCGAACGGCTCGATGATGTTCCCGGCGATTTGCTCAGCCAGTTTGATTCGGAGAAGCGACGCGGATGGAACTTGAGCTTGAAGAGTCACGCGGCCACGGCCAGTCAAGCCAATCTGCGGACTCTGCACTTCGGCATCGACAACGATCGGCTGGAACCAAGCTGGACCGATCACGGGCAAGTCGGCAACGGGATGTTCGTCAAAGCGCTCGCGGTCTTCGACGGGCAACTCTTCGCGGGGACTTGTGAGGCAGGCAAGGATCAGGCGGGGCATGTCTATCGCTTCGGCGGCGACAAGAAGTGGATCGACTGCGGCAGCCCGGCGCAATGCAACGCGGTCTCGGCGTTCGCGGAACTCGACGGGAAGTTGTACGTCGGTGTGTCGAAATATCGGCTCGGTGGTTCGGCGTTGAAGGAGTCGGAGAATCCGAATCTCGGAGGGAAGATCTTTCGGTACGACGGCGACAACCGCTGGATTGATTGTGGGCAACTCCCGGAGACCGAAGGGATCGGTGGCTTCGCGATCTTTCGAGGCAAGCTGCATGCCGGCTCGTTGTACAAGCCGGCGGGATTCTTCCGTTACGAGGGAGACCAAAAGTGGACGACGCTCCCACTGCCGAACGGCAAGCGCGTCGAAGCGATGTGCGTCCACAACGGCCAGCTCTTCGCGTCGAGCTACGACGAGGCACACATCTTTCGCTACGACGGCGAGACCTGGACCGATTGCGGCCAGGTCGGCGAAGCGGCGAACACGCAGACGTACTCGTTCGCGATTCATCGCGGGAAGATGTACGTCGGCACTTGGCGTACCGGCAAAGTGTTTCGCTACGACGGCGACAACCAGTGGGTCGATTGTGGACGGCTCGGCGAAGAACTCGAAGTCATGGGGATGCTGGTCCACAACGGCGGCTTGTTCGCCGGTTCGTTGCCGCTGGCCGAAGTGTTTCGATTTGACGGCAAAGATCGCTGGGCGAGTGTCGGGCGTGTGGACCTCACTCCGAATGTCATGTATCGCCGCGCGTGGACGATGGCCGAATATCAAGGTCGGCTGTTCGTCGGCACGTTGCCGAGCGGTCGAGTCCTGTCGATCGCCGCCGGCGCGAACGTGACTCACGATCGCTCGCTCTCGTCGGGTTGGCATCACGTCGCGGCGCAGCGCACCGGCCGCGAACTCAAATTGTTCGTCGATGGCAAGAA
>JAYVQJ010000784.1:0-5664 GCA_043777235.1 Planctomycetia bacterium | reverse complement strand
CGCGCGGCTAATTTCTGCGATCCGTCTTACGGCCTTTCGGCTTCGGATTGCAGGTACGCGAACAGGTCGCGGAGTTGTTGATCGGTCAGCGGGTCCAGCAGCTTTTCGGGCATCAGCGATACGGGAGATTCTTGAAGCTCATCCAAATCTTTTCGATTGAGCACCGTGCGTTTGTTTTTGGCATCAAGCAATGTGATGGTCTCGGCGTTGGATTCGGCGAGCAGGCCGGACATCACGCGGCCGTCGGTCGTCGCGGCGGTGTGAGTCAGGTACTGCTCGCGAATCACGGCGCTGGGATCAACGATGCTGCGGATCAGCAAGTCGCGGTTCTTGCGTTCGGCTCCGGTCAGATCAGGGCCGATCGTCAGCCCTTTGCCGTGCAGCTTGTGGCAGTTCGCGCAGACCTTTTCGAAGTGCTCGCGTCCACGAACGGCGTCGCCGGTGCCGCGTGCGAGGATGATCGACACGGCGAAGATGCGTCCTTGTTTCTCCAAGGGAGTCGTGGTTTGGACTCGGCCCCAGTGCTTCGCGATCAGTTTGGTGAGCCGCTCGTCGTCCAGTTCGCGCAGTTGTCGTGCTTGGTCGAGCGATACCGCCGCCGGTTTGATGGTTTCTTTGTCAATCGCCTCAAGCAATCGGAAGGCCCAAGTACGGCGGCTGACCAGCAGTTCGATGGCACGCGCTTGTGGTCCGGGTTTGAGTCGCGGGTAATTGTTGAGCACGACATCGGCGATGCGGTCTTCGTCAAAGCAACCGAGAGCGGAGAACGCTGCGGAATGCACCGGCTCCGATTCCGCTCGGCCGAGGATTGCCAGGAGTCCGTCGATCGCTGTCGTCGTGCGAGTTTCTCCAAGCGCTGTCATCAGTGCGATTCGCGCTGCGTCCGTCGTTGACGGAATCGCAATGCATTCGATGGCCGCTGGAGCGGCCTCCGCCACATTCATTCGCAGAGCCAGTTCAATCACTTGCGGCTTCGTTCCATGAGCGCGTCTGAGTTCCGCCAACTTCGTCTCGATCGGAGTCGGAACACGATTGAGCTTGCGGCCTGACAGGGCTTGAAGCATTCCGCTCAACAACTGATCGAGGTAAAGGTCGGTCTTGGCCAGATTCAGCAACGTCGCACAGCCGGCGAATCCGGCATCGGTTCCCTCGGCGGCGAAACGTCGTGCGAGTCGTTCGAGGACAACTCGCTGCATCAGCGGCCGACGCCAGTCATCGGTGGATTCCATCAGTCGCAAGACGACCGGCATGTCCGAGATCGCTTTGTCTTCGATTGCCCACCACAACAGCAGCGGCACATGCACGTCGTCGATGTCTTCGTCGTGACACAGCAATTGTTCGACGATCGCGATGGCCTCTTTGGCTGGCAGTCGCTTGGCTGAACAGGCCAGTTGGCTACGGACGACAACGCTTGATTCTTCGCGAGCCAATCGCACGAGTTGTTCTTGCAGCGGGGGCGAAACGCTGCGCGCGTCGCCAAGCAACCGGACCGTCCAGGCACGGACGTATTCGTGAGAACTGCCCAGCAGTCTCACGGCGGTTTGATCGTCGAACCCACCGCGCGTAGCCGAAGTCGCCAGACTTCGGGGATCGGGGGCTGCATCCGAACTCTGGCGAGTTCGGCTACCAGGATCGCCTGCCGCTCCACTGCTGACATACAGCGCCCACAACATTTGCAGTGCCACACGTTGGTCCGCGCTTTCGATCGCTCGCCGGCTCAGTGTCGGAATAATCAAGGGATCGCGTCGTTCGCCGAGGAGGCGTCGCGCTTCGCGTGCGTACCAATCGTTCGAGTGTGTCAACAGCGCGATCAACTCTTCGCTGGACTTCTTGCTCAGATCGAACGAGCCGGCGCGAATCGGAGCGACATTGGGCGGAGCCACTCGCCACACGCGGCCATCGAGGCGGCTCGGCTGATACCACTCGCTGCGATTCTTGGGTGAGGAATGCGAGATGTTGTAGTCGTACCAATCGGCGACATAGAGCGCGCCGTCGGGGCCGACTGTCGAATCGACCGGTCGAAACCAAATGTCGTCGCTGGTGATGAAGTCCCCCGCCGCGCGCGTCGCGAACGTCGAGCCGCGTGTCTCGACCGTGCTCCAGCGGCTCGCGCTGTGCCGTGTGTTCGGAGCAATGCAAGCGTCGTTGAATCGCGCAGGAAACGCTCCGCCCTGATAGAGCACGGCTCCGCCGGTCAAGCTGTCGCCGACATAGCCGTGATGCAGCACCGGCTGAAAGTAGCCGTAGGCGTGCGGATTGTGCAGCGGGCCGTGCTTGCCGAAGCCTTTGACGTAATAGGCTCCTTGAACGTGATGCACCAGCGGCTCGACCGTGTTGCCGGCGGCGAACAGGTTGCCGAATCGATCGAACTCCACGCCCCACGAGTTGCCGCCCCCTTCCGCGAACAATTCAAACTCTTTCGTGCGCGGATGGTAGCGCCACACCCCTTGTTGAAACTCGATGCCACGAATGTTGGCGGTCGCGGTGCTCCCTTGTGCTCCGTACAGCCAACCGTCCGGTCCCCAAGTCAGAGAATTGGCGAACGCATGCGCGTCCTCCATGCCGAAGCCCTTCAGCAAAACGTCCGGCGGACCATCGGGCACGTCGTCGCGATCTCGGTCCGCGTAGAACAACAGGTACGGCGGCTGAACGACAAACACTCCGCCCTCTCCGAGCGTCATCCCGGACGCGAGGTTCAAGTCCGAGAGGAAATGCTTCACGACATCCGCGCGGCCGTCTCCGTTCGTGTCTTCATAGACCGAGATGCGATCCTGCCCCTTGGGGCCTTGCGGCGGCGGATCGGGCACCTTGTCGTATTTCGTGCGCAGCCAGTTGTCCATTTTGACCGCTTTCAGCCCGTTGGGATTCGGGTACTGCCGATACTGCAACACCCACATGCGGCCCCGGTCATCGAAGCTGATCGACAACGGCTGACTGACCTCCGGCTCGGCAACGACCAAACTGATCGCCAATCCCTCCGCCACCTTGAACCGCTTGGCCGATTCCTCCGGCGACAACGGCGGCGGATGATCCGCATCCGGTTCGACGCACCAAGCTCGCAACGCACCGCCGAGCAGGCACAACGCGCACAACCCGACGGTCTGGATGAACGAAGCTCGCACAGACCAGGAATAAATTCTGTCGATCATTGTTCCTCCGAACGACGAAGTCAGGCGATGGTCCTTGGGTCGTATGCAAAGCGGCACCGCTCCTCGATTGGCACAACATGCTTGACCATTGCTTCGTCGCATGCCCCGAACTGCTGGAAGTTGGACCGACTCTGGCGGAGTGTAAGGCCGTTGTTCGGCCCCGAAGGTTCGTCAAGGGTATCCAGGTCTTTGCCGTCATCCTCCCAACAACAGACTGGGCAGATCAGGTACTCCCAGCGCTCCGATAGAGTGACGAAGTCGCAGCAGGGACACTGGTGCCTCGGCGTCGGATCTGCCGGCTCGTGCCATTCGAGATCGTCTGCCATCTCGCGTAGTTCGTCACTCGGACTCTTGTGCTTCTCCATCCTCTTGCTTCGTCGCGCCTCCGCACTAAGTATGAGACCCTGCCCCACCTCCCACTCGGCAGCGTAGTCGGGCACCACAAGCCCCTCCCGCGACGCGAACTGCTCGACGGTGGCCACGCGCCGTGCGAACGAGTCGGTGCTATGCACGCAGACCTCCGCGAACCAGAGCGTATACCGTCCCTCGTGCTCCTCGTCGGCCATCGGCTCAAACTCGGTGAACCCCATCTCGATGACCGCCCCCAGGAGCGGCCCAACTTGGTCTTTGGTCGCCCCGTCCAGTAAGAAGCTCCAACGGAGTTCGGCAGTCGTGTCGAACTCGCGAGCCAGCGACTCGAAGAACCGTACCGCTTCGCTGGACTCCGTCATCCGGTCATCCTCCGCCGCCTAACAGTGAAGTCAGCCGCGCGAGGGCTCGTTCGCCAAGTCCAAATCTGCGACTGAATGGAATGAGTCACACGATGTCCCGGTCCTTTGTGGAAGTCAATCGTCGAGCGTTGAGTGTCGCTGGCCACTCGTCTCCACCGACCCTGCGTCGTTGGACGCACGATGGAAGGCTGGCTCACGGAGATTGCTGACGACGCATGTGTGCGGAAAGCACAAGTCAGAGTTTGACGACGCTCGACGATTGAATCTCGGTGAAGAGTTGGCGTGCGGAGTATTGGACGTCGAAGAACTCAAAGAAACCGCGCGTGCCGATCGCCCCCAATAACACCAGGGCTGGCTAATTTGTCGCGTTAGGCAAACTGTAGCCCGACCCCTTGTGGGTCGGAGGACTCAATAGATTCTGCTGAATTGCCACGAAGTCAAAATCCTCCGACCCACAAGGGGTCGGACTACAGGCTTCGCAGATTCACAAATTAGCCAGCCCTGTGTTATCACCAAACTTTGCTACCGGCGTGAACTATTTTCTGTTATTCAGTGTGATCGAAGCCTTTTGATGACTCGCGCCATTTCCAGTGAGAAGACCTGCCGATGCCATCGTCGCGAACAGACTCCGCGAACACTCCTCCTGACGTCGAGGAACTCAAGGCCATTCTCGATGCGGCCGGGACGATGATCGTCGCGACGGATGCGGAAGGAATTATTCGGACATTCAATCCCGCAGCGGAGCGATTGCTCGGGTGGCGAGCGGATGAAGTGGTCGGAACGCAGACTCCTGAGATCTGGCATGTCCCGGCGGAAGTGACGGCGCGTGCCGCCGAGTTGTCTCGAACGCTGAGACGCACCATTCAACCAGGGCCGGATTGTTTGCGGGCGAGTTGTCTCGAAGGGGACGGGCAGCCGAGTGAATGGACGCTCGTCCGCAAAGACGGTCGCACGATTCCGTCGCAACTGACGATGTCGGCTGTGCGTGACAGTGACGGACGAGTCACCGGGTTTGTCTACACGGCACAGGACTTGACCGCGCGCGTGCCGACTGAGCAGGAAAACGATCGGTTCTCCGAACTGAGCGCCGTGAACCAGGAGCTCATCCAAGCCAGCCGGTTCAAGAGCGAATTTCTGGCCACGATTAGCCATGAACTGCGAACTCCGCTCAACGGCTTGCTGGGGATGAACGAACTGCTGCTGAAGACTCCGCTGACCGACCGGCAGCGTGAGTATGTCGAAGCGAGCAACACCAGCGGCCGGGCCTTGTTGAGCCTCATCAACGACGTGTTGGACATTTCGAAAATCGAAGCCGGCAAGATCGAGCTGGAAATTCGGAGTTGCGACCTTGAAGCACTGGCCTACGACGTCGTCACGATGTTCTCGTTCCGAGCCAAGCAAACGGGAATTGCGCTGGCCAGCCAACTCGATCCGGAAACCTGTGTCACGGCGCTCTGTGACGACACTCGGTTGCGCCAGATCATGGTCAATCTGATCGGCAATGCGTTGAAGTTCACCTCGAAGGGGAACGTGACCCTCGAATCGAAGTGCGTCCTGCGCGAGGATCAACGCATCGTGGTCCGGTGGGAAGTGACGGACACCGGACTGGGGATTCCAGAAGACAAAGTGGATCTCCTGTTTTCGCCGTTCTCACAGGTCGATCGCTCGACGTCACGCAAATATGGTGGAACCGGACTGGGACTTTCCATCACCAAGCAATTGGTGGAATTGATGGGCGGAACCATCGGTGTCACGAGTTGCTTGGGTGTCGGATCGACGTTTTG
>JAYVQJ010000783.1:0-5667 GCA_043777235.1 Planctomycetia bacterium | reverse complement strand
AAACCTGCACACAGGGTCCACGCGGTTCGAGACGGGGTGGTCAGCTTCATGAGGTGCTTCCGATGAGCAAGAGCGACAGAAAAGTTGAGCAATCACGCTCAGTTCCAAGACGCGAAAGCGATAGTAGTTCAACCCCCATAACCCGACAAGAGGGCTGTTTCCGACGAAGTTCGCAATGCACAACTCAACGCTCGTCAGACTATTCGGCACCTCGCTTAATGAGGTCCGGGCCGTCGCCGAGGATTTTCTCGTACGTTCCGGCCTTCGACTTTTTGTACTTCGTGAAACCCAAACGATCGAGATTCTTGTCACTGGTGTCACCCGTAATCGGGCCACCAGAGTATTTCTTTTTGACGCTCGGTGCGGCCATGATGCGCTGGACCTTTTGGCCGGTCTGCGGATGCTTCTTCAGCGGCGTGTCGCTGATTCGTTGCAGAACTTCAAAGGTCTCCCCTTGTGAACCGTCGTCGTTGAAGATCACGTATTCGTAAAGTGGCATGGCAAACATCCTCTTCGCAGATTTCCCAAACAAGATTTCCGTCGAGCGAACTCGACAGCCCTCACCGATTTCCTCAGAATCCCGCCCGCCGCAGGCCGAAGGTTTCGCCCGTCGGGGCAGGTCTGCCGCATTCTAACACCAACGATCCCGGAGCCAATTCGATGTCCGACACTCACGAGTCCACAGTCGCCAGCGACGAACTTTTTGAGAAGAGCGAGCTCGCCGAATTCGTTGCCGCCGATCAACTGGCGGGTCGCCAAATCTGCAAGATGCTCTCGGCCTTGTTCGTTTACACGCTGATCGCGATGTCGACCGCCGCGACGTGGACCTATTTGGCGATCTTGAATCACTAATCTCAAGCGGCTGCTATTTTCCGTCCGTCCGCGCAACTTGTCCCGGCTTGCGCGAGATCAGTCGCACTGGCTTCGAGGCTTGATTCCCCTCTTGCTGCGAGATGCCGTAGATCAATCGAGTCGATTCCGGCACCCAGCTTGAAGCGGTGATAAAAATCTGGCGTTCGGTTTCTTCCTGCCGAATCATCACGCCGCTGAGCCCGATGTTGTCGACGATCACTCCGTGAGGCAGGTTGTCGATATCGAAGCGTTGCTCGTTGTTGAACTTGTCCGCTCGTTGGATGCTCAGCATCGCGCTGATCGTCGTGCCGGGAGCGATGATCAATTCGGGAATATCGTCTGTGGCGGCAGCGTTGACCGGTTGTGCGACCGTGTTGCCTTCCGCTTTGAGCAACGGCCGATCGGGCGACAGCGTCACCAAGAATTTCGGAGCGTCAGCGAGTTTGATCTCGCCGAACGTCCCCGCTTCTTTCGTGACAGGTTGACCGTGAATCGTTCCGGTCGCAGTGATCTTCACGTTCGCCCAGGCTTCTTTCGGCGGTGCTTTCTCTTTCGCGTCGAGCGACGTGCTCAACACCGCGCGAGCTTGCAGGTGTCCGGCTTGAACGATGACCGGCGTCGAGATCGTGAATCCCTCAGGTAGCCCAGCGACATCGAAGCGAACTTCGCCGTCGAAACCATCAAAGCGATCGACTTGGAAAATCATCCGCGTTCCGCTGCCAGCGGCGACGATCGCATCTTTGCCGGCTGCGAGAGACGGCGTGAAGTCGGGTTTCGGAGCACGCACGATCAGCGAGTAGTCATGCTTGTCGCCGCCGAAGCCGCGTGTGTCGGTGACTTTGACAAGATAGGTGCCATCGGCCGGAACCGTGAATCGCAGCCGGCTGTCATTGCCGAGCTTTCGTTCTCCGTCGTCGTCGTTCTCGTAGTTCAGCGTGAAGACCGGCAGGCCGTTGTCGGTCAGTTTCGTGCCGACAGGATACGGCTCGACGATGTAACAGACTTCATCGAGAGCATGAATCGTCGCACTCGTGTCGAAGTGACACAGCCGCTTGCCGCCGACGTTATACATCTGCATGCCAGAGTCCGGCCCTTGCGGCATCCGAAACGTCTTCAACACTTCGCCGCCGATGAAGAGGAATTGATTGAGGTCCATCTCTTCCCAATTCTTCAGACGGATGTCCGGGCCGTTCGAGTCGATCGGCCGGAACTCGTTGAACGTCTCTCGCACTGCTTGCAGAACGAGCCGCGGCACAGGGCGACCATCGGCCGTCAGCACTTCGAGCTTCGTATCAGCCGGTGAGCTCTTCCGCGCCGCGTTCGTCTCGATCATCCAAACTTGCCCGGCCTTCGCCTCGATGCGGTACAGATCAACGTCACCCGCCGCCGCAAACTTCCCGTTGACGGTCGAATGCAGCGAGATCGCCTGAGCTTGAGCGACCGCGTTATTCGGTTCGACTTCCTCGGTTGTCTGCATCGGAGCCAACTCGCTCGCGAGTGGCGGTTCCGGATCGCCAGTCAGCGGAGTCAACGTCACAACTCCCGCTCCGGCATTCGCGATCAAGTAACTCGCCAACGAACCATCCAACCGGCCGACCAGCAACGACGCATTGTCCGGAGAGATCGCGATCGCCTGAGGCCAGTCGGGCTGAGTCTCCAGCACTTTGAGCTGCGTGAAGGACTGCGTCTCCCACAACTTGATCCGCCGATCCTCAGATGACGAGACCAGAGTCTTGCCGTCCGGCGAGAAGACCAGCTTGAGAATCCCTCCCTCGTGAGCATACCGCGCGAACGCAATCGGGTTCGTTCCCTCTTTGCCACCGGCCGTGATGTCCCAGATGCGAATTCGCTTATCGACACCGCCCGCTACGATCCGCTTGCCGTCCGGACTGAACGCAACCGCGTACTGTTCTTTCTCTGGTTGATTGAGCGTGTCGAGCCGCTCGCCAGTCGCGACGTTCCACAACTTCACGGTTCGATCACCGCTCGCGCTCGCCAGAATCTGACCGTTCGGATGAAACGCGACGTCGTACACCGCGTCATTGTGCCCGTGCATCGTGCGGACTTCTGTGCCCGTCTCGACGTTCCAGAGTTTGACCTTCTGGTCGTAGCTCCCCGTCGCGAGCAACTTGCCATCGGGACTCAACTCCGCCGCGTAGATCGCATCACGATGTCCTTGAATTGTGCGAATCAGTGAACCGTCTTTGCCATTGAATAGCCGGACTTCACCAAAGACTCCCGGTTCACCGGCCGCGACAAAAATGATTTCGCCATTCGCCGAGAAACCGACATCGTTGGCGATGCCTCGCAACCCGCTCAGCGTGCGAAACGGTTTCGTCAACAACACCGGCTCCGTACCAATGATTGAAACGTCAACTTGTCCCAGCCGTGCAATTGCGACGCGCTGACCGTCGGGAGACCGACTCACCGCCTGAATCGGCTGCCGGACTTGCCCCTTCGTCGCGATCTTCGGCGTCACAAGCAGCGTCGGATCGGGAGCCTGTCCGCTCGGTCCTTTCGCCCCGGCATCGACCCACGCACGAAGAATTGCGATCTCGTTTTGCTTCGGCCCTTCGTTTCCTTCCGGCGGCATGACCGGCTTCACCTTCTTCTCAACGCTGAGCACCAACCGGCTGAGATCGCTCTTGCCAGGCACAATCACCGCCCCGCGCTTGCCCCCCTTCAATGCCGAGTCGAACGACTCCAAGACAAGTCCGCCTTCTTTCTCGTCGGCGTTATGGCAACCGTTGCAGTACTTCTTGAAGATCGGAGCCACTTGCGTGTTGAAGTCCGGAGACATTGGCTTGGCATCATCCGCGACAGTCACCGTTGCAACGGAGACAACCGCCATCCAACCGAACAACAAGTAAGAAGTCATGCGCATTTGCATTTGTCTTTCTGAATTTGGGCGACCTAGGCCGGACCTCAATGACGCACCATGCCGATGCGGTGGTGCATGTATTGGAGCAGCACGGCGTCGATGTGCTCGCTGGTGCGAATCGTGCGGTAGTCGATGGTTTGCTGAGCACAGAAACGGCGCAGCTCATCAAGGTATGTGTGCATCGCCGCGAGATACCCGTCACGCAGCGAGCGGGGATCGCACAGGATGTCGCCGAGTTCTTCCATCCCCTCGAACTTCGTCGTACCGGCGAAGTTGAAATCGAGCTCCTCGTCATCGAGCACATGAAAGACCAGCACGTCGTGCCCGCGATGCCGTAGCAGCTTCAACCCCTTGAACAGACCAGGCCGCGGCACCAACAAATCGGAGATCACCACGATCATCCCGCGCCGGCCTTGAGCCTCGGCGACATGCCGCAGCACGTCGAAGATGTCGGTCTTCTGCTTCGGCTCTTCCGCTTCGAGCGCGAGAAGAATGTCGTGCAGATGATTCCGCTTGCTGTGCGGCGGGACTTGCGTGCGGATCGCCTCGTCGAACGCGACCAATCCCACCGAGTCCTGCTGTCGCAGCAGCAAGTACGCGAGCGTCGCAGCCGAGGCACAGGCGTAGTCGTACTTCGTCGCCAACCCATGCGGAGACCGCGCCGCACCGCTGCCGAATTGCATCGACTCGCTGAGATCCACCAGCAACGTCGTCCGCAGGTTCGTGTCTTCTTCATACAGCTTCACATAGACCTTGTCGGTCTTCGACCAGACCTTCCAGTCGATGCGCCGCACATCGTCACCCGGGACGTACTCCCGATGCTGCACGAACTCGACCGACTGCCCGAAGTACGGACTCCGATGTCCGCCTGACAAAAAACCTTCAACGATCTGCCGCGCCTGAATCTCCAGGCGAGCCACTCGCGAAATCACTTCGGGGCGCAGGTGTTTGTGGGTCGTCTTCACGAGTCGGTTCGTCCTTCCGGTTCAGCAACGTCTCTTGTCTGCTGATCTATTTCAAATCTTTTTGCAGTCGCATCGTGAGTCAGCACTACCTCTTCAAACGGAGCATCGTCCCGAATTCCGCCGTCCCGTCAACTCCATGCACGCCAGCAGTCGTGCTCAGTTGATCGGCGGCATCCGTCCATTCGCTGCGACGCCTTGTGACTCTCGTCACACGGACGATTACGTCCTGGCCAGTCGATCGCCCTCACGTTTCAGACCGGCTTTCTGGGCGAGTTCGTCCAGAAAGCGATTGCGATCTGCTGGCGAGATCATGACGGCCTTGAAGAAACTCTGACCATACTGCACATGCAGACGATCGAGAGACAACGCCGGTGAACTCAGCGGGTTATGAGTCGGATGGACTTCCATGATGTCCGCCAGCGGAATTCGTTGGCAGCAGACACCGAAACGCACGAGCAAGTACGTGTCATCCACTCCGTATCGCATGGGAAAGACCAGGCCGAAATAAATGGCCCCGACGAACAAAATACTTCCAATACCCAACGGTAACTCCGACGACTTCCCGTCGAGCACAAGTGCAATGGGCACCGCGACCGAGACCACGGGCAGCACGCACAGCACCAGAGCAATCCACCAATCGACCTTCGATCGATACCACTGCGTGGGTTCTGCGAACATGAGGACTCCTCCATTGCGAACAACATCTCAGTCTGCACTCGCCAGCGCGGTTACGCAATCGAATGAACTGACCTCAACGAACAGGGTGTGACAAAAAACCCTGGCCAGAATCAGCCGGAACGCGCTAGTGCCACATCTCACAAACAACGCTTGATCAAGCTGCGAGTTTTGTTTGCTGAGTCAGTTTGACTCGTTGGTGGTGGTGTGGAGTGAAGGTTGCTCGTTTGGGTTTGTCGAGGGGCTTGCCGGTGTAGGTCCAGTGGAAGGGATGGGCCATCGTTTGGTTGTAGT
>JAYVQJ010000782.1:0-5672 GCA_043777235.1 Planctomycetia bacterium | reverse complement strand
TGACGAAGGGAGTGATGTTTCTCTCGTCGGGCAACATTCACCGCGCGTACGGCAGCAAGTCGATCGACCACGTCAGCGGTGCGATGCAGCGCTTGCCGATTTCAGGTGCGTTGTTTCTCTGCGGCTTTTTGGCGATCACAGGAGCTCCGCCGTTCGGGCCGTTCGTCAGCGAGTTCACGATCGTGACCTCCGCAATCGGCAGCGGCCAGTATCTGCCGGCGGGGTTGTTCTTGTTGTTCTTGACGGTGGTCTTCGTCGGCATGGGGGCGACGGTACTCGCCGTCGTACAAGGTCAGCCGCCGGAGCAACCGGGGCCGAATGGCTTTCACGACACGATCGGCACCTGTGCTCCGATCTTAATCTTCATGGCTCTCGTGCTGCTGATGGGACTCTACATTCCGCCTCCCGTCGAAGTCCTCTTGCGAGACGCCGCCGCGTTTCTGGAGGTACAGCGATGACCCCAGTAACCCGAAGCGTCAGCGAGGGCGAACGCTTCACGAATCATCATATTCCTCAAGTCTGGAAACGCTCGCCCTCGCTGACGCTTCGGGTTAGTGAGGTGAAGCGATGAGCGACGCCCGCTTCATCATGCTCGGCAACGGCGAGGCGATCGCGCGCGATCGCATCCCGGAGTTGTCGTTCGACGATTTTCGCGACGAAGTCGTCCGGGCGACCGCGGCCGGTCAGCGGATCTCGGCACTCTTCGGAGACGCTTCGCCGACGTCGTCGGTTGTTGACGTTTACGTGGTGCTCGCCGACGCGGGTCAGTCGTTGCTGCGAGTCGCGAAGACTCGGCTGGACGGCGACAGCTTTCGATCGCTGACTCCCGATTGCCCGCAGGCTCATCTGTTTGAACGGGAGATCGCCGAGCAATACGGCATCCGCCCCGAAGGTCATCCGTGGTTCAAGCCGGTGCGGTTTCATGCTTCGTATCGCCCCGGCCACGATGCGTGGGGCCGGCCATCGGGCGAGGCACCGATCATCGGCGTCACCGATTACTACCGCGTTGAAGGAGACGAGATTCACGAAGTCGCCGTCGGCCCCGTTCATGCCGGAGTCATCGAGCCGGGTCACTTCCGCTTTCAATGTCACGGCGAGCACGTTTTTCATCTGGAGATTTCACTCGGCTATCAGCATCGTGGCGCAGAGCGAACGCTCGTCGGCGGCCCGAACAAGCGGACGATGCACACAATCGAAACTGTCGCAGGCGACACGTCGATCGGTCACGGAACCGCGTATTGCCAAGCGGTCGAAGCTCTGTCGGGTTGCGAAGTCCCGCGCCGCGCCGATGCGTTGCGCGGCATCATGCTGGAACTCGAACGGCTCGCGAATCACACCGGTGATCTTGGAGCGTTGGCCGGCGACGTCGGCTTCTTGCCGACCGCGTCGTATTGCGGCCGATTGCGCGGCGACTTCCTCAATCTCAGCGCGTTGATCTGCGGCAATCGTTTCGGTCGCAGCATGTTGAAGTCCGGCGGTGTGCGGTTCGATCTGGACGAGACTCGCAAGCAGCAAAGTTTGGAACGCCTCACTGCGGCACTTCGCGACGTGCAGAACGCGGCCGAGTTGCTGTTTAACTCCGCTTCCGTGCAAGCTCGCTTCGAGGAGACCGGCGCGGTCTCATCCGAGAACTGTTTGCTGCTCGGCCTCGTCGGCCCGGCGGCTCGGGCGTGCGGTATTGGCTACGACGTCCGCCAAGATTTTCCGACCGGCATCTTCCGCTTCGCGTCGCTGCCAATCTCGACGGGCACGACCGGTGATGTCTTCGCTCGTGCGAACGTCCGCTGGCTGGAGATTCAACGATCGGTGGCGTTCATCCAAGAACAACTCGCGGCGCTGCCCGATGGTCCGATTTACGCGGAGTCCGGTTCACTGAAGCCGGATCACTTGGCGGTGTCGCTCGTCGAAGGTTGGCGCGGCGAGATTTGTCACGTGGCATTAACCGGCGCTGACGGTCACTTCTCGCGCTACAAGATCGTTGACCCGTCGTTCCACAACTGGACCGGCCTAGCGATCGCACTGCGCGATCAACAGATTTCCGATTTCCCCCTGTGCAACAAAAGTTTCAACCTGTCGTACTGCGGCCACGATTTGTGACGTAGGGTGGGACCAGCTCGCATCACGAGCGCCGGCCCACCAGTTCTTTGAGATCAATCTGGTGGGCCGGCGCTTCGCTGGTCCCACCCTACTGAGACCTCTTCGAAAGACGGACCATGCTCGACGTGATTTTCGCCAGAAGGCAGCAAGGGCATCGCACGATCGCGTATCCGGCTCAAGAGCCGACGCTGCCCGATCGTCTGCGCGGCTTGCCGATCATCGACGGCTCAAAATGTCCCGCTGGTTGTCGCGAGTGTGCCGAGGCTTGCCCGACGGATGCGATCAAGTTCGGCGACAACAAACTCCGCTTGGACCTCGGCCGCTGCTTGTTCTGCACCGATTGCATGGAAGCCTGCCCGAAGGAAGCGATCCATTACACCCCGGAGTATCGCCTCGCCACACGCGCGAGAGAGGATCTCGTGCTCGAAGGCCAGATGCTGGAACGAGCGAAAGCCCTCGATGAAAAATCTCTGCGGCTGTTCGGCCGATCGTTGAAGCTCCGCCAGGTGAGCGCCGCCGGCTGCAACGCTTGCGAAGCGGACCTGAACGTCTTGAGTACGGTCGTCTTCGATCTCGGCCGCTTCGGGATTCAATTTGTCGCCTCACCCCGACACGCGGATGGCATCGTCGTCACCGGCCCGGTCAGCGAAAATATGCGATCGGCGCTGCTCGACACGTACGCCGCTGTGCCCGCACCGAAATTAGTCATCGCCGTCGGAGCCTGTGCCATCAGCGGTGGCCCATTCATCGACAACCCTGAAGTCCACAACGGCTGCGGCTCGATCGTCCCCGTCGATCTCTTCATTCCCGGCTGCCCGCCGCATCCGATGACAATTCTCGACGGACTGCTCAGACTTCTCGGACGGCTGGAGACCAATCCATAACGGCGACCGTTCCTGAAGACTCTTGATTGAAGTGACCGATTGTGGCACTGTGTTGCACGCTCGAACTCAGGTTCTTCGATCCCTTTGTTTTTTGTCCCTTCGATGAGATGGCGAGATGATCGGCCTCGGAAACCTGCGGACTCAAGATTGCCAGCAGATTCGCCGCCGCGAACTGTTGCAGTTGGGCGCGTGCTCGGCGTTGGGGTTGTCGTTGCCGCAGTTGCTCGCTGGGACCGCGCGAGCGGAATCGAACACGCCCGTAAAGTCCGTTTTGCTTCTCTGGATGTGGGGTGGTCCTAGTCACCATGAAATGTGGGACGTAAAGCCAAATGCCCCCGCGAGGATTCGAGGCTGCTACTCGCCGATCGCGACGGCGTCGAGCGGGATGCAGATCAGCGAGCTGTTGCCGATGTGCGCGGCGAACTCGCGGCTGTTCACGATCATCCGCAGCATGGCTCACGACATGAAGGACCACAATCAAGGTGGCACAGTCGCACTGACGGGAAGCTCGAACGGATCGCAGGCATCGGGAGCGGTGCCGTTCCCTGGCCGCGTGCGGCCGAGCATGGGATCGCTCGTGTCGTATTTGACTCGACGCCGCGCGGGCGAGTGGCCGGCGTTCACAACGATCGGCCCGAACTGCAAAGTCAGCGGAGCCGACTTGCGCGGTCAACTGGCGGGCGCACTCGGAGCGGCTCACGATCCGTTCCGCATCGAGAGCTTCACTCACGAGGACGGCTTCAAGCTGCCGCCGTCGATTGAGCCGATCGCGGGAGTCGGCGGCTCGCGACTGACCGATCGCAAATCACTGCTTGCCGGGTTGGATGAAATTCAGCGTCGAGCCGAAGCAGCCGATGCTTCGCGGTTCGACGAACTGCAACGCAAGGCGTTTGGTCTGCTGACGTCGGCTCACGCAAAGCGAGCGCTCAACATCAACGAAGAATCCGAGTCGCTGCGTGAGCGATACGGACACACGGTCTTCGGGCAGAACTGCATTCTCGGCCGGCGACTGATCGAGTCGGGTGTGCCGTTCGTGCAAGTCAACTGGAGCGGCGATGCCGAAGACGAACAGCAAGGAGGCGACGGCGGATGGGATTTGCATTACCGCCTCTTCGAGCGGATGCAGGACCGCTACTGCCCGATCTTCGACCGCGCGTTCACGGCGCTGTTGACCGATCTCGAATCGCGCGGACTGTTGGCCTCGACGTTGGTCATCGCGATGGGTGAGTTCGGACGCAGTCCAGAAATCAGCAGCATCGGCGGCCGAGAGCACTGGCCGTTCGGCTACTCACTGGTCGTCGCTGGCGGCGGCACTCCCGGCGGAACCGTGATCGGCTCAAGTACGGCCGACGGTGGCTATCCCGCCTCACGCCCGATTCATCCGGTCGACCTGCATCTGACCGTGCTCGAAAAGATGGGCCTCGACAAACTGGAGTTGTTTACCAAAGGGTCCGAAGTCCTCGGAACACCGATCAACGAATTGTTGTGAACAAATTGAGCCTTCATGCTTTCCTGCTGCTCATGTTGATTCTCGTTCCGACCGTTCGCGCCGATGAGCCGACGGTCACTCGGCTGACGAAGACGCACTTCTCAAAATTCTTTCTGCGTTATTCGCCGAGCGGTTCGCACATCGCTTACTCGCGGCATTACGCCAATCGGCGAGCGGCCAATCAGATTTTGGTCGGGCTGCACTTGGTCAAAGCGGACGGCAGCGATGATCGGCGGCTGCTGGCCGAGTTCGATCGCGAGGTGCAGATCCAGGAGCATCCGTCGTGGTCGCCCGATGGCAAGCGGCTGGTCATCTCCGGCGGAGGCAACGATACGGAGAACTCGTCGAAGGACACGTTGGTTTGTGACGTCGATACCGAATTCAATGCGACCGGCCTGCGAAAGCTGATCCCCAGTCAGGGGGTGAGCATCGGCGAGGAGCCGTGTTGGTCGCCGGATGGCAAGCGATTGGTCGCGGTCAGCACGACCGAGCGTCTGTTCGTCGTCGATGCGGACGGCAAGAACCTTGCTCAAATTGTGCAGGTCGATGGGTCGTACTGCCATCAGCCCGACTGGTCGCCCGACGGCGAGTGGATCGCGTTCGCGACCGACCGCGACGGCAACATCGAGATTTACAAAGTCCGCCCCGATGGCACCGAGCTGACGCGACTGACTCGCGCGCCGGGCGTTGATGCTCACCCGCGCTGGTCCCCCGACGGACGCTGGCTGAGCTTCACGTCGAACCGCGACGGCAACTACGACATCTTCGTGATGACCGCTGACGGCTCGGACGTGCGGCCGCTGACTCGGCACACGGCAACCGACGATCACGCCGCGTGGTCGCCCGACGGCAAGTCGATCGCATTCGTCTCGATGCGCGACGGTGCGTTCGACATCTATCGTCTGCCGGTCCCGACCGAACTGGCGATTGCCGACAAGCCAACATCGAAGCCTGCGGCCGTGGCGGTGCCGAAGGATCTCGTGCTGCACTACTCGTTCGATGACGAGCCGGCCGATTCTCGCACCGTGCGCGATCGCACGGGGCGGCATCCGCTGGAACTGGCGGGAGCCAAACTTGTCGCGCTGCCCAATAAAAAATCTGGAGCGTTGGCCTTCGACGGCAAGATGACATCGGCCTCGGCCGGCAACGCGACCGACTTGCGACTGACTGGTCCATTGACGATTTCGTTGTGGGTCCGACCG